>DASTZT010000381.1:0-3293 GCA_035764225.1 Ktedonobacteraceae bacterium | reverse complement strand
ACAGAGATCTTCGGCTGGTCAAAGCGGCGCGGCACGCAACGACGCAAACCCGTTACTCCCGCCTCCTTCCTGGCAGAGGTCAATCCCGGCGATTACGTTGTTCATCAAGAGCATGGGATTGGCCGCTTCGACGGTCTGGTGAGGATGAATATGACCGGCGTCGAGCGTGAATACCTGCTGATTCAATATGCAGGCACCGATAAACTCTACATCCCTACAGACCAGCTTGACCGCGTCACCCGCTACATCGGCATGGGCGATACCATCCCCGCGCTCAGCAAACTGGGCACCAGCGAATGGACCCGCGCCAAATCGAAGGTCAAGGAGAATGTGCAGGATATCGCCCGCGACCTGCTGCGCCTCTACAGCATGCGCGAATCGGCTCAGGGCCATGCTTATCCTCCAGATTCGGAGCAACCCTGGCTACAGGAGTTGGAAGACGCCTTCCCCTATGAGGAAACGCCCGATCAAGCACACGCCATTGAAGAGGTCAAAGCCGATATGGAACGGCCTCGACCAATGGATCGGCTGGTCTGTGGCGACGTGGGCTATGGCAAGACCGAGGTGGCGCTACGCGCTGCCTTCAAAGCCGTGCTCGATCACCATCAGGTGGCCGTCCTCGTGCCAACAACTGTGCTGGCCTTGCAGCATTACAACACCTTCAAAGAGCGCCTCAAAGCCTATCCCGTGCGGGTAGAGCTGCTCAGTCGTTTCCGCTCCGAGAAAGAGCAGAAACATGTGCTTGAAGACCTGGCTCTTGGCAAGGTCGATATTGTGATTGGCACTCATCGCCTGCTGCAAAAAGATGTCGTCTTCCTCAATCTTGGGCTATTGATCGTCGATGAGGAACAACGTTTTGGCGTAGCCCATAAAGAGCGCCTGAAGCAAATGCGCCACGAAATCGACGTACTGACCATGACGGCCACACCGATCCCGCGTACGCTGCATATGTCGCTGGTCAATCTGCGCGATATGAGCGTGATTGAAACGCCCCCACAGGAACGTTTGCCGATCCGCACGACGATCCGCGAGTACGACGATGATCTAGTGCGTGAAGCTATTCTGCGCGAAATTGACCGGGGAGGTCAGGTCTTTTTCGTGCATAATCGCGTGCAGGGCATTCAGGTGATTGCGCAGAAATTGCAGAAGCTGGTGCCGGAAGCGCGTATTATCGTCGGTCACGGACAGATGAACGAGGAGCAGTTGGAACGCGTAATGATCGGCTTCTCTAGCGGAGAATACGATGTGCTGATCTCGACGACGATCATCGAAAACGGGCTGGACATCCCGAACGCCAATACGATCATCGTCAATAACGCAGCGTTCTTCGGCCTGGCACAGCTGTACCAGTTGCGCGGACGCGTTGGTCGTGGAACGCATCAGGCATACGCCTACTTCTTCTATAACAAAGACGCCAGACTTACGCCCATTCAGGAGAAACGGCTACGCGCAATTTTCGAGGCAACCGAACTGGGAGCCGGGTTCCGCATCGCCATGAAAGACCTGGAGATCCGGGGAGCTGGCAACCTGCTTGGCGGGGAGCAATCAGGCTTTATGAACTCGGTTGGCTTCGATCTCTACTGTAAATTGCTGGCTGAAGCAGTGCAGGAGTTGCAGGGGAAACAGGTCGAGGTCGGCCTTGCTGGCGCAACCATCGATTTGCCGCTCGACGCCTATCTGCCCGATGAATACGTCGGGGATCGCGCACTTAAGGTCAACTTCTATCAACGTCTGGCAAATCTCAATCGGCCTGAACAGGTCGAAACGATGGCGGCGGAGATGAGTGACCGCTTTGGCGCACTACCCTTACCAGTACAGAATTTGCTCACGCTGGTACGCTTGAAGGTCGAAGCGGCACGACTGGGCTTTGAGGCTATCGCCATGAAGGACAATGAACTGGTGATGACGGTTAAGCGCACCGTTGTGCCAAACAGGATTTTGCTCTATCGTCGTTTCCGCAATGAAGCGCGGGTACAACAGGGAGTGATTCGTATTCCTCGCCGCCTTTTAGGGTCAGAATGGTTGCAACAGATCCGCGATCTGTTACCGGAGATTACGGCCTCCGCCTCATCAACAGCTTGATGGATCAACAAACAAACGAGACCAGAGGTCATACCATTATGCCTTCTGGTTTCGTCCTACGGTGCTACCGTTATCTTTTGGTATGCATCAGATGGAACATCAGCGCCTGCTTATAATCGAGGATGCTGACCATACCGGTCCGCACAATTTGATTGGAGAGATTGAGCAAAGTTGATACAACCTGCAAACGGGTCTCGTCAACACGTCCCTGCTGGCGCAACACCTCAAGCAACTGCGCTGGCCCCAGATTAGAAATATCCAGACCAGCTTTCACTGCCTCGATCCGCATCCAGACCAGCAATTGATGGCGCATCTGGTCAAAAATAGCCATATCGTCCTCGCCAATCGGCATAATTGAAGCGTCTCGCTGACCGGCAGCGGCCTGCGTCACCTTTGGCGTTGGTTGGGTCAATCCCCGCGAAGGGGCGGCTGCCGCTGGAACCATCCCTGATATGGACGCAACATAGCCACCGTTCGGCGGCGCTTTGGCAGGCATGGGACTCGTCGGCACAGGCGGAACTTCCACACGCGTTACCAGAGGCTCTGACCGACGCCTGGACTGAGAAGTCTCGACAGGGACATGGATCGGTGCCGCTTGCCGTCCCCCCATAGATGGCTGCGGTGGGCTGGCGGGCATCGACGATGGCCCCATTGTCGCGGCAGGACTCAGGGGAGGAGCGCCACGCGAAGTTAATGGAGCCGCTTCTGGCATCGGACGAGGATTGCTCGGCGGCATCACTGGCGGGGCGGGAGGCGGTAACGGTCTCTCGCGCTCTGGAACAGCACTTGAAATGCGAGCCTGAATGGGTTGACGTGGTGATGCAGCTACCTGAGCTGCGGCGGGACGCGCATCGCTCACCGTAGCAGGCTTAATCTCTCCGCGTAGCTCTTGCAACTGCTGCTGCAATACCATTGTCGCAGCGGAGATCTGCTCCCAGGTTGGCTCGGAGTATCCTTTTGCTGGAGCCGTCCAGGAAACAACCGGACGAGGGCTACCAAAGGGCATAATTCCTTGCTGCTGACCCGCTAGATGACCACGTAACCCTTGCACCACCGACGCCGCTGATGTACTGATTGACATTCGTATATCGGGCATCCTCTTGCGGCCTTGCTCGCCAAAGAAGCTGCGGTTGCGCTGCATGAACTGAATGAAGAGATTTTCTACTCGCAGCTGAAAATCAGGAGACATCAGATCTAGACGACCCCAAGAG
>DASTZT010000380.1:0-3661 GCA_035764225.1 Ktedonobacteraceae bacterium | reverse complement strand
CTCCTAGCAGGCCACTATAGCCCGTGCTTACGGCGTGATAGACCTGCGCCTGTGGCAGCACGGTCTCAAAAACCGAAAAGATGGGGAGGTACGTAAAACGAAAGGTCCAGAAAAAATCGGTAAATGCTACCTGGGGAGCATAAAGCTCATAAAGCTTCACCAGCAATTGCCAGCTTGCTCGATCATGAAAAAGATCTGAAGCGGTCAATCCTGCAAATCCTGGCTCACGTAACCAGGAGCGCATAGCAGCAAGATCGTATGGCTTACCGAGCGCAATGGCCTCATGGAGCGAGTGAAAGGCATCCCAGGCCGGAGCTACGCGCCTCGCTCCCCTGCGTTTTTTGATGCCCCGGATATCATTGATGAAGACCTCGCGAAACTCCACGACATTGTCAGGCAAACGATAGAGCAACGCTCGCTGCTGCTCAGGACGCGCCCCAACAGATACAAGTGTAAAAGTCACATTGGGAAGGTTGCTTATCAGAGCATGCAGCCAGGCGGAGACCCCACCCAGGACGTAAGGATAAGCTCCCTCAACTAACAGGCAGATATCAGCCATGTGCCACCTCTTTCTGTACCTCCGGTTTTAGCTCCCCCCACCATAGCAGAGATGCGGCTTCGTCCGGTAAGGCCGTCGTTTGCCTGTTAGCCAGGGCGATGAGTAGATCCCAGGCGTGCAAACGAAAAGCTAATTCCATTGCCAAAAGAGCCGCTTCAGCAGAGCCAGGATTGAGGCGTAGAGAAACCTGAGCGTCTTGCAACGCCTGATGAGGCTCATTGAGGCGTGCGCGAACGCGAGCTAACGTTAGCCAGAGGTTGGCATTGCTGCTGTTGTGAGCGACAACTTGCAATAAGAGGTCGCGCGCATGCTCAAGATAAAAATACTGGCTACCCTGATCGAGCACATTGCTACAGGCGTAGCAATAGCACTCCTCAGCCAGGGTTAGAGCAAGTGCGTTGTCGGTTGGATTGGCACGCCATTGTTCAAGAGCAAGATTGAGCGAACGCGAAAACTCGTCCTCCAGGCGAGAGAGCGCAATCGAGGCGTCGGCGCGAATCTCACCTTGCGGATCTGCCAGCAACTGACGCAATTGCTGTGTCGTCTGCGGATTCCCATAACATCCTAAGACGGCGACTGCTATGCGCCTGGTTTCGATATCGGAAGCCTGGAGATGATCCACTAGAGGCTGAACCGTCCAATCAAGAGAGGGCGATATCTCTACAGGAATTGGCGATACCTCGGCCCGCAACACTACCTCTTCTTGCGTTTCGATGGCAGATGGATGGCGCAAAAAGTTGCCAATAATCAGCGCCATACTATAGGCGAACGGACCAAAACCGGGAAATGCGCCCAGACCGAGAAATAGCGCCACAAGCCCCGACCAGCTTATGTATGGCATCCATCTCTGCCTTGCATGTTTTTTCGTCGCTGCTGCTTCTGACTGCATGTTGCGCAACGATAGGCAGTTCACACCCAGCGCCCAGACGATAGCAGCAGGAATATGCCAGATCAAGACATTCCTGTCTGGATGGGCCAGCAATGCCATGCCGATGATGCAGTCTGCCACAAGGCCTGTAATCAGCAGCAATAAGCTAACACCCACCCGAAAATGGGAATATTTGCGTACGTTTTGCATAAAGCTCTCCCCTTACCAACAACCCTTATTACCAAAGCCAGCTATTCGGAAAACACTTTCTTAGAGGGGTGAAATACAGGAATGGTGGGAGATAGGCTCCGTCATATCAAACTCGTCCAGATCAAGGCGCATGAGTTGATCCGTATCAGGCTCTGCGGCGGTTGTTTGCAGCGCCAGCGAGCCGATCTGCAATAACGAGCTAAAAAGTTGAACAGCGCCGGGCGTGAACTTCAAGAGGGGAATGCTCTCCACTACCACCATCCCCACAATCTGTTTACGGCGATCAAACAAAGGGCCAGCCATGACAGCAACCTTTTGTGAGATGATCTTTTCTTCAGCAAGCGAATCGCGCACGGTACAGACCTGGCGCTGCTGCATGACGCGGCTAATCAGCGGATCATCAAGATTTAAAAGAGTTGCATGTACGTATGTATCAACTGAACGAGCAACGCATAGACTCATCAAATCGTTGCATTTCACATACAAGGTACATGATTGCGCTTCAATTGCATGCATTACCATGTCCAGCACTGCGCTATAACGTTCTTTACCGCTTGATTGCCACAAGTGGACCATCTTCTCGCTGATGCTTGCTACAGAGTTCGGTTGTCCAGAAACCTGCTTCTCTAACCCGGCTTTCACTTCCAGTAAGCTTTGGTAGCGTCGGATCGTTTTTTGGAGCAATTCTTCCGCCTGCGCGTGCTTTTGTTCCAGCATGCTAAAACGACGGCGTTGTGCTCGCAGCAGATCGCTTGCCAGAATACCGCCAATGAAGAGCAGAGATGACTCAAGCACAATACGAGGGATACTAAACTGCACATGTAACGCAGGACGGAGCCAGAGTAGCAGACCATACCCTGCCGCTGCCAGCAAACTGGCATAGTAGGCAACAAGCGAGTAGTAGCGAATAGCAATCGCGAAAACAATGAGGAAAACTGTACAGAAGATGAGATGTGAGGCCACCCATGTACCGGGCGTATACCAGCTCATTATGAGAGCAATACCCAGGCCAAGAGTCACTTCAAACATCTGACGAAGCCAGGAAAGCTGTCGCCATTTTAAACCGTTCCACTTCAACAAAATACCCACGAACCTCTCCTTCACACTACAACCTCTTGGCACTAGTAGCACCGAGTACCTTCACCACATCACGAAAAACGGTTTTATGATGTAAATCTGCGTAAAGCTACTATGTATTGTAAAGTAAAATAGCTCAGCAAAGCAAGGCTAAGACGGTATAAATATGGTTGATTTTCAGTAAATTATTCGAATTGCTGTATTTAGCTTCTCAACTTACCAATAAATTATTTAGCAGCGTCTCTTGCTGGTATGCTTCAGGTATGAGTCATCCCGGACTTTTGAAAAAGTGCCCAAAACTGGGGTGCAGGGTACGTCGCGATCTAGCGAATTGTCCCCACACCCTTTTTTCTTTTCCGCCGCTTCGCGGCGGAGGAGGAGGGAAGAGTGGGGACACCCCACACCCCGCAAAGGGGCGGCTGCCCCTTTGAACCCCGCAGAAGCGGCCTTTCGGACCTCCCGAATTTTCGAGAGGATTCATGCAGCATTACTACTACTGCATGGCTCCTATAGCTCCTTCGGGTTCGTTCAGCATATCCTTTGCGACTCCAACGATCCGAGGGGCCGTCTCGCGCAACACCAACGCTAATGCCACGCCGACAGCCTGGATGATACCAATAGCGGTAATGGCGGCTCCAATGCTCACGTTATCAGCAATCGCTCCCAGGATGATCGGGATTAACGTAGCTCCGAGAAATACTGCGAAAAAGTTGGTGACGCCAAGAGCGCCCGCCGTCTGGCTGCCTGGCACAGATTCAGCCACGATTGTCGCGGTAATCACAGGCTGCGAGCCAAAGCTACAAAAGCCGCTGATAGCCATGAGGCTTGCCAGCGCAAATGTTGGCAGCGGGATGATGCTCCCAGCGATCAGGCAGGCAGCCGAGACTACTAAAGCTCCGATACAAATGGGCTTTCTGCCAACCAGATCAGAGAGGTATGGGAGCACT
>DASTZT010000379.1:0-3688 GCA_035764225.1 Ktedonobacteraceae bacterium | reverse complement strand
TGGCAGGCATGGTGAGCCCGGTACCGCCGAGACGCTTCATGGCTTCCAGTCCGAGGGTTTCTCCTCGGTGATAGCTCGTTTGTTACTCCACTCTTGGGGGACCTGCTGGTTTATTGCTCTGCTAGCTGCCCGACGGCGATCTCGGCGCGGGTGCGTCCACTGACTGCAGAATAATCATGCGCAACCCACTCTCCTTTTTGCCAAAGCCGCGGGCCCGAACGAGGGCAAACGAGCACAAGAGTGCGTGGCCAAAAATGAAATTCTAGCGTCCCTGCTGACTTTTCGGTGCTGGCCTCGTAGCGAGACGGTAGCCTATGAGCAAGCTCAGATCAACAAGCCTTTCAGCAACCGAGGAGCTACCTTGCATTTGGTAACAGCTTTGCTCGCTTTGCCCCTAAGAGGTCGTGTCCAGCGTCCAGACGAGCGTCCTCCAGCCCGTAGATGTATGACAGGTACTCTTGTCCCTCGGGTTCGTGCATGCGTTAGCCGTTACCGTTCCATACACGTAAAACAACTGGACCGGCTTATACTTAGCGTTCGTTAGATCAGCAACGAGCCACCCATCTACATCCGCATTCGACGCGACTACAGCGGGCAATGCTGGGTGTGCTAGTGCGTCCGTCTGTGCTGGCGCAGCCAGTATGACTTCACCCTGGTCGGGCGGGATTGGTTGGCCGGCAGGACCCTGGAGCCCTAGCATGAAGTAGTGGCTTGTTCCAGTATCCAGGATTGTCGTGTCAAGATCTGCATTGTTATGTGCATGGATGTGAAACAGCCAGTTGGTTGCGTGGCGTTCGATGTCCACGATCTGAAACGTCACATTATCTGGCGAGATCAGTGAATCACTGATATTTCCGGCTTCAGGGCCATAGTGATGTATAGGAGTTGACTGGGCCCCGGAGACACCGAGTGTTTGTGCTGTGGTCGGGGTCAATGTCTGCGAGAAGAAAATCCCGACGAGGATCGCAATGATCAGCAGCACTGGAGTCCCGATTGCAACCAACAAGAACGGTAGGGTTCGTATCCGCATGGCGTGTGCAATCTCCCTTCATGTGGCGCTTCGGCCACGCTCAACATTGCTGATGCCTGGGATGTCCAGACAGCGTTTCTAGAGCAGGATGCCAAAGGATTGAGCCTCTGTCCACTGTCCACACTCGCTCCAGCGCTCCGGAGCGGCCTCGATGTCTGGAAAATGATTCACATGGCTCAATGTTAGGGGTCACCGCCATAAGCCGTCCTTACATGTGAGCCATGATGGCCGTTAACCATGGTTCAGTAGTCCTGTGTGCAATACCAATCAAATGACACATTGTAGTGCTGATCATAGACCCACATACAGGCCCACAGCGGCGATGTGAAACTTTGCCCCCAACCAGTTACGGAGGTAGGGTTATGCCATTGGCAATCGGATGCCCATGTCTCGAGGCCCGTTCGTCCAGACTCCGCAAGGCGGGAGTTTCCTGGCGTAGTGCCTTGGCTGAGCCAGACATCCATGTTCATCGTGACAGATGTACCGCTGCACGGATAAATCCATCCTTCACTGTCTGGCGGAACTCCGAGACAGCTTGTGGTACCGTAGATCTGATACCAGGCCTCCTGGAAGAACTTCTCCTGCCAATAGTAACTGCACGAGGAGGCGTGAGCCACGGAGGTGTGCCCGCTGAGGCCAAAGCTCACACCAGATGCCATCAGTGCAACCAGACAAGCCACAAGGACAGTTACCAACCCGCGTCTGTGCCAAGAAAGAATATGTCTGGCAGCGATCTTCGCAGACGCATCAGGAGTTCGCCATGTTCCCATCGTGAGTCTCCTTTTACTGTGCAAAAGGCTCTTCGCCTTAAGCGATCACAAGCATAGCTCAAACTGCTCCCTTGTAAGGGAAGCTATGAGCAAATTTCTCTTGTAATCTCAAGCGTACCTGATGAAACTCAGAAGTTGTTCAGCGAGCGTTCAGGTTTTTGAGGCTGGCCGCGTCTGATGCTGCCTGAGTTGAAGCGTTTTAGATTGCTTTGTTGTCTCTATTTTTTGTGGAAGGATTCTATAGCCAGAACTGCGCTGGCTTTGGATGAAACGTTGCCGCTTCCCGCTTTCACCGAACTTGCGACGCAGGCCAGAGATCGTTTGCTCAATGCTGTGTTCATAAACTGGTTTTCCCTTTGGAGGGCTGAGCCAGTCGGCAAGCAACCCTGCCGTGAGGTAACATCCTGGCGCTCGCAAGAGCAGAATGAGCATTTGCGTTTCACGGGGGGTAAGCAAGATGCGTTTTCTTTTGCGCCATAGAATACGGTTTGAGGGATCGAACCAAAGATTGGGACCGAGGGGTAGGGGCGGGGTAGATTGTGGCAGCGCGCTGGATATGCTGGTCAGGTCACCTGTCCAATCTTTCACCATGTCCATACGTTGGCAGTTCCTTCTTTCTCTGTTGATCATCAACCGAGGACTGGCATTTCCCAAAAGTTGGATGGGTAAAGCCGGGCTGTGGGATAGAACCTCCTCTCTCGTTTTATATTCAGGCCCTTCCTTTGCTCTCTAAATCGTTTTTTATGGACAATCGATGAGATAATTATAGGACAACCAGCAATTCGAGTCAACTATTGATCAGTTGTAATTGTTCAGGCTTGGGATAAAGGGGTATTGCAGTGCTCGGACTGGATGAGCGAACGGCTCCCGTGATCCAGATACCAGAGCTTTCTGCTGCCCTGCAGTTGGTGCCGCAAGACCTGCTGGGGAGCGTAGGACCCCGTAATATGTTAGCATGCGGTCGCCTGGAGCGCAGCGGCATGGTATCCTCATAGCGTCAAGCTGAGGGGACGCCTGCAGGGGTGCGCGGCGTCAGGGCCAGCCGGAATTTCCGCTGGGACACCAAGCCCGATACTATGTTTGGCCGCCCGTTCGACTGGGCTTTACTGAGATAGCTCGCCTGGAGCCGAGCCCGGATCGGTGTTTGTACACCTACTGCCCCAACGGTGCGCCCCAGGATGCTGTTGTTGACCATCAATAAGCTGCTCCTGCAGGAAAGGAGCTCCCATGCCTGATAGAGCGACACCCTCCCCACGGTTCGCTGCTCTGGATGTCCATCGGTAGTTTGTAATGGTGGCGGCCATCGGTTCCGATCAGCAGCAGCTCCTGCCGCCACGCCGCCTGCCGTTCCCCGCTTTTGCGGACTGGGCACCCACACATCTGTGCTCTAGCGATCATAGTGTGCTGAAGCCACTACTAGCGCCTGGCATCCCTATGATCAGGTGGTGCCCCTAGTCGCTTCGGTGCAAGTCACTAACCCTTCGCTCGTTAAAGCGATCAGCAGCGCCAAGGTCAAGACGGATGCCCGCGACACCCTCATGCTCGCGCGCCTGCAGGCAGCATGCGAGCAATCGATTCAACGCGCGAGTGCGAGGCAGGTGCCTCGCAGCTTCGGCATCCCCGGAGGAAGAGTGCGTCTGCCCGAAAGTCCAGGTCAACCACTCCTAGAGCCAGCAGCCCTGCTTCAGCGAGGCGTGTTGGAAGCGGAGTTGGAAGGCTTGGAACCTCTGCGGCTTTAGCCTGGAGAGGTCTCAGGGGGAGGAAATGCTGGCAGAGGGGAAAGGCAGGCAAGCGCTGGTTCCATATACTCATATAGTTGGCGGGCCAAGGAAAGCTGTAAAAAACCCTCATTCCAGTTCGGAACGAGGATGCACCAGCGTGGCCGGCA
>DASTZT010000378.1:0-2427 GCA_035764225.1 Ktedonobacteraceae bacterium | reverse complement strand
GAAGGTATGGTTGCCTGCCCATGCGCGCAAGATATGGTACATTCTTTTGCCCGCTTACGGCTGCAAGAAGAAGGGTTTCCCCAGGAGACCATCGACAAAATGCTGAGCGTTACGCCACTGGCAACGCATAACCAGCGGGGTCGCGCCACCTTATTGCTCGGCACAGACCAGGATATTGAGGCAGGCGATCTGATTGCCCTGGTTGAGAGCGCCATGAGTTCGGAGAATTATGCCCTGCTCAAACGTCCTGACGAGCTTTATATTGTCAATAAAGCTCATGCTAACCCACGCTTTGTCGAGGATGTCGTACGCGAAGTGCTGGATGCTATCGTGGATAAATATACAGAGCTGCCGGATAGCACTTTTGTCTGGGTACATCAGCGCAATGAAGAAACGATCCATAAGTACGATGTCGAGGCAGAAGGATGGGGCACGTTGGGAGAGTTGCGAGCGGAAATTTTACAAAACGCGGTCATCGAGCATCATACCACGAAGGAAGAATGGCTCTCGCCTGTGATGGGAACGACGAAATAAACACTTTCGTACAAGTAGCAGGAAAGCATTGTTTCCCATCCCCTTAACAAGGGTAGTTCCGTCGTGCTATAATGCGGATACATGATGATTTCGTCCAACTATTGACTTTCTTTGACAGATAAGTCAATATACATGAAACAGGGAGCGATTGTGGAGGGAGTTCTGCTAGATACAGCCCAGATTGCACGGGCAGCGGTAGATATCGCATCGGACAAAAAAGCTTCTGATGTCCTGTTATTGGATATCAGAGAGGTTACAACCATCGCCGATTACTTCGTTATCTGTAGCGGCAACAATGCACGCCAGATTCAAGCTATCGCCGAGGCCATTGACGAAGAGTTAGAAAAACAAGGTGCCAGATTGCTTCACCGTGAGGGGACCGCCGATAATGGCTGGCTGCTGCTGGATTTCGGCGATATCATTGTCCACATATTCGGAGCGAAAGAGCGCGAATATTATCGATTAGAGCGCCTCTGGAGTGAAGCGAAGACGGTTGTATACCTACAGTAATCGGATAGAAAAGGTGACGAAGATGACATTTTTTCGTAACCGCATGTTCCTAGAGGGCATTGCGCTTGGTGGCATTTGCGGAATCATCATTGGCTCCATTATTGCTTTTACTCTTGGAGAGAGTAGCATTGAGGCCATACGCAAAGTCATGAATGAAAGATTTCCAGGTAGGCGTCAACTACCTTATAAATACCTTTCCCAGTAGGAGTTTTTGCCTATACAGCCTGCCCACGCCAAAGGTGGCTCAACCCAACAAACAAATAAGCAGAACATTATGATCTGGTCACGCTCTGACAAGATCGATACATGAAAATTCGCAGTAGATTAAGAGGTGGTAATGTGAGGTTTCTGGTAGCGTTATGTTTCGTCTTCCTTGTCACGAGCGTGACCATTTCTCATGTCTTCGCAACACCGGAGCATGGTTGTGTCTCATCCATTCCCCCGGCAGTTTCAGGCTCCCTGACGCAACCTCCCCCAGCTCCAGGGCTGCTATTCATCAATGAGGTGCTGCTGACTCCCGCGCCCCACTCGATATGGAATTGCTCCGATACCGGCGAGCCCTCATCAAACACGGATATGTGGATTGAGATCTACAATCCACAGGATCAGCCGTTTGACCTTTACTCAGTCCATGCTACTATCGATAGTGGGCCGAATAGTAAGCCGTTTTTTCTTCCCTTCGGCGCGGCCATTGGAGCACATGCCTTTCTCGTCGTTTTCCCCCGCACCGACCCATTCTTCCTCAACACGGAGACATCAACGCTGCGTCTGGTGATCGCGGACACCACCATTGACCAGATTACAGCACCATCGCTAGGAGGAGATCAATCGTATGCCCGCGTCCCAGATGGCAGCAATAGCTGGCAGATTACAAGCCAGCCCACGATTGATGCAAGTAATAACCCCGTTTTAACCGTCTCTACCCCCACTCCGCAATCTCATCATCAAGCGACCGAGCCGAGTACTAAAAATAAAACCGCGAAAGTTCCTCCAGGTAACAATACAGGCACTACCTCAGCCACAGCAGACCAAACCAGCATTGTGAATGGAACGCAACCAACCTGGACGGCATTACAACTACCCTCCCCCACCGTCGCACCATCAGTACAGCCAGTTGCCTCCGTACCGACAGTTACATTAGCGCCACAAACCAGCGATACTGCGGACGTTCCCCAAAAAATTCTGGTGACAACGGGAGCGATTGTATTGGCGCTGGCACTTTTTTGGAGTCAGAGGCTATTGGCAAAGAGAAAAAAGGAAACAGGCAAATAGCAGGTTTTATCCTTCACAAGCACCTGTTTGCATGATATCATCTTGATAGGTACGATGTTATCAATATGGCTTGCCTCCAAGCCTTTATCTGTACTATCAGCAAGCCAGTTA
>DASTZT010000377.1:0-3964 GCA_035764225.1 Ktedonobacteraceae bacterium | reverse complement strand
TGCTCTATGTGCGTCAATAGAGCAACCATCGATATCATGAGCTTATGGGCTAAGGCTCATTTCAAGCTCCGGCGGTAGGAGATTTCTTCTTTCGTCGTGGTGAAGCCAAGCGAACGATAGATTTCAAGCGTGTCAGGAGCTTCTCCCCAGGCTTCGATTTCGAGCATCGCAGGACGTTGGGAGAGCAGCCAGTGGATGGCCGTGAGGAGGAGAGGAAGGGCAAGGTAGGCCCCACGATATTGTGCGACTATACCGGGCGCATCGATGAGCGCGGTTGGAGCCTCATGCTCTCCAGTGAGCGGTTCGTTTATCGTAGCGCGGCAGGTACCTGCAATGGTCCCATCTGGAGCGAAGAGGAGGAATATTCCGGCATGATTGAGGTGAGGCAGGAAGCGCGTAACTTCCTCCGTTGTACATTGCAGATGACCCCAGTAGCCTTCGTAACTGCGATTAAGTGCTTCAGTGTACAGGTCTACCCGCTCGATCTGATCGTAGCTGCGTACTGTGAAGCCTTGAGGAAGAGCAGGATCTGGGAAGGACTGTATTGCCCTCAGGCCCAGGCGGGTAAAGGTAGAAACTGGCTCAAAGCCTTGTTTGCGCACAAAAAGCTTTGCTCCTTCGTTCTGAGCAGGAGCATATGCGCGTAGAGCCTGCGTATCGAGTTCAAAGGCACGTTCGAGCAAGCGAGAGAAGAGCTGGCTGCCAATACCCTGGCACCTCCAGGACGGATGAACTGCGATATAGAGGTCGGCGTTAGCATCGGTGGATGTCTTTTGGATTATGCCATAGCCGACCAGGGATGTACGGTCTGGAAGCGCAACAACCCGGTTATTCAGTGCCGGATCTTGTCCAGACCAGGTCAATTGTTCGTGTAGGGAGGCTTCCGTTAGCTGTTCGCCGGTCTGATCGGTCTGTGCGATTTCATGAAGCAGGCTGAACAGGGCAGCTAGATCGCTTTGCAGATCGAGCCTGCGATAGATGAGCGTGTGAGTAGATTCTTGCACCAGGAGCAATCCCCTTCCAAAAATATGAATAATCTTTATCTTATTGTATAGATGTATACGTCGTGCAGATTGCGGTAGCTCACAAGCCAGAAAAAAGAAAACCTTCGCATTTTCCTGGCTACGAGAGAATCCCCATCCTACTTCTTTCGGCCTACGGGGCAGATCGGCTGGAAGACGCAGACGCGGCACTTGGCAGCTCGCTGGCGCGTCAGGGGAGGAGGTTGTTGTTCGGTACAACGGGCCATCTCCGCCAGGAGACGGATCACCTTTTTTCTAAGCGCGGGTGTATAGTCAACGGTGAAGTCGCGGTCGGCGTAGCGCAAGATGCCATGCGTTGGAGGCTGTTCAAAATAGTCTTCCAGGATCAGACAGTAGGCGGCGATCTGCACCATGTGGTTATTGTAGGGCGCAGTGGCGTCTTGTACGGAAAGTTTGAGTTCGATGGGGATCGGGCGACCATCAGGCGAGCGAACGACGTAATCGGGCTTGCCCACCAGCGGGTATGCGCTGGACGTTAGGAGTTCTCCCTGACCGTCTGCATCCTCATAGACCAGTTCGCCCGGAGGCAGACCCAGAGCGCGGTGCCATTCCTCGATCAGTCGTCTGCGCTGGGCACGACGCTCGTTGAGAATCAGGATCAAGAGTGCAAAGGACAGCAGGAGCAGGCCCAACCCTATTGGTAGCAAGATGTTGTTCATGGTGCTGATGTCCTTATTGGTAACGGCGTAGGGACCCGCTTTAGCGCGTCCTGGGGCGTTGCCAGCTGCAAGGAAAGCCCCTACCGTATGATTAAGACAAATGATATTGCTAGCAATACCAGGGCCAGCACCAGGAGCACCGCAGCGAGAATGGCTAAACGACGTATATGACCGCTGCTGCTGGGGATGGCGACGCGCTCTTCCTCGACCTCAGCAACAGCTTCGGCGTGCTCCTGGTGTTGTTGTAGCCCCTCGTCAAAGGCTCCCCGACGCAGGAGCAGCTGCTCAACTACCTGATATTCAGGCAGGGCGGTAGCCTGTTGACCGTGTTCGTGCTCCAACGCTACCATTTCGGCGAACAGCTCTTCGGTGTCGGCCTGGGCGAATGATTCATATTGTTCGTGCCACCAGGCGAGGGGGCAGTATTCAAAGTTTGCTACCTCACTGGCGGTGAAAATGCGCTGCGATTGGTGTTGTTGCTGCTGTCGTTGTTGCATAACCGTCTATATTCAACGTATGCAGGCAGGGGCAAGCCCAGCCCCTACAAATACAAATGTCTTACGATAATGGCGCGGGAACTCCGGCCAGCCCAAGTATGCAGGGCAGGGGCAAGCCCAGCCCCTACATAAACAAATGTCTTATGGTATTGGCGCGGGAACTCCGGCCAGCCCAAGCGTATCCGCGATACTTGACATTGCCTCGATGACAAAAGCGATATGCTCGTCCAGATCAACGCCAAGCTCCTGTGCCCCCTTTACCAGATCGTCACGATTGACGCCTGCGGCAAAACCTTTGGCTTTCATTTTCTTGCGCACGGAAGAGACCTCTAGCCCGATGATACTTTTATTGGGGCGCACCAGAGATGTGGCGGTAATCATGCCGGTGACCTCATCGCAGGCGAACAGCCCCTTTGAGAGCAGATCGTTGCGGGGATGGGTGGCTTGGTTGAGATCGTTATGGGCCAGAATGGCGTAAATAATGCGTTCGTCGTAGCCATCGGCGCGGAGCCATTGCGCGGAAATCTGGGTATGCTCGCGCAGGTCGGGATATTCCTCGTAGTCGCAATCGTGCAGCAGCCCGGTCATGGCCCAGATTTCCTCGTCTTCGCCATATTTACGAGCATAAAAACGCATCGCGGCCTCAACTGAAAGCATATGTTTTTGCAAGTTCTCATTCTTGACGTGGCTGGTCATCAAATTGTAAGCGTCATGGCGTGTTGGCATGCTTGATCCTCTTCACTTCGTACCATTGAAATGCAGTTGTGAACGCCGCTGGCTCGCGGCTAGTCCAGGTAACGGGACTCACGCAACTGAATGGCGTACTGTTTTCGCGAAAATTTGGCGTTTCTGGTGGTATTATAACATAGGTGTCAGGCAGGTGGGCAGGACAATATCATTCATGTTTTGTATTTAATATTTCACAAATATGAATGTAACCTTTTACGTAGTTATAAATGATGAACCTGGATAGCATGCATGCCGTCTATGCTATTGTCCAGATCATAAAGGTTTTATTACAGTATAGCGATAATTCACTATATTGGGGGTAGAATTGTTGCTATATTGCCTACCTTTAACGGGGAAAATGAAGGAGGTTTTGTATCATGGTACTACTAAGGCGATTTTCTCTTGCTATTATTGGTTTTGTGATGGTGTTGCTGGTTACGGCCTGCGGCGGATCTACTACCACCGGTTCTGGCTCAACGCCCACCGCTGCTCCCACACCTGCTGCTGCCGCCGTTATTAAGACAGCCTCAGCGACCGTTGATGGGAAGTCGGTGACGATCCTGACCGACGCCAAAGGTATGACCCTCTATTATTTCACGCCGGATACAACCACGACAACAGCCTGTACAGGTGGCTGTGCCACTAATTGGCCAGCCGCGTTGTTCACCGGAACAGGTCAGCCCACTGCCAGCTCGCAGTTGTCTGGTACACTTGCAACATTGTCGGTTGCCAGCGGGAATCAGATTACCTACAATGGACATTTGCTGTATACCTTTATCGGTGATAAGGCTCCTGGCGATGTCAATGGTCAGAACAAAGGCGGAGTATGGTTCGCGGCCACGACCGATCTTTCGAAACCGGTTCTTAAGACAGCCTCAGCGACCGTTGATGGCAAGACCGCGACGATCCTGACTGACGAGAATGGCATGACCCTTTACTACTACAAGCCGGATACGGCTACGACAGTTACCTGTACTGGTGGGTGTGCTACCAACTGGCCGCCGTTGCTGTTCTCCGCAACCGGTCAGCCTACTCC
>DASTZT010000376.1:0-5196 GCA_035764225.1 Ktedonobacteraceae bacterium | reverse complement strand
ATCACAG
The DNA here is from genome assembly GCA_035764225.1 of Ktedonobacteraceae bacterium. Classification (GTDB taxonomy): domain Bacteria; phylum Chloroflexota; class Ktedonobacteria; order Ktedonobacterales; family Ktedonobacteraceae; genus DASRHT01. The sequence goes on along the minus strand of DASTZT010000376.1, from coordinate 5,189 downwards.
TAGTACTGGCTATTCAAATCTACATCGACTGGTATCTGGGGTTGCATATCGTTTCAGTCGTTACCGCGCTGACCCTGCTGGTCGTGTTCTACCTGACCCGTTCACCTGAGCATCCCTGGACGGAGCCGCGAGTTCTATGGCTCTGGCTGGCCTATCTTGGTTTATCGCTCTTCCCGGCCATTCGTGGCGCGACCAATGCCTATGACGCCGCGTATTATTATCCCAATATTATCTTTGGCGCGCTGGTGCTCTGCTGGCTGGGGACGGTGCTTGCTTGCAATCGAGAGGGCCTACGGCATGTTTTCCAGGCATTGGCAGTTCTAGGCTCATTACTGGCTGTACACACCCTGATTCAAGCTGCTACAGGCACAATTCTGCTTGGCTCAAGCGCATCTCAGGCATTTCTTGAAACCAAATCATTCTATCAACTGACCGGTTCAGATGCTCACCGCATTGGTTCTTTGTTTATCGATCCCAATTGGAATGGGGATTTTTTCGCCATCATGGTTTTTATTCCTCTGGCACTTTTCGTTGAGACATCTTCTTGGTCGGCGAAGCTCCTTTACCTTGTCGAGATGTTTCTCATCGTCCTGGCCTTGCTCTTTACCTATAGCACTGGTTCGTGGATCGCCACCTTTGCCGGACTGTTAGTCTTTGTCGTCCTGGTGGGGCGTTTCCAGTACCGCGTCCTGCTGCTCGCTTTGATCGGGCTGGCAGGTCTGATTGTAATACTCTACTTCCCAACGCAGATCGCCCTGCAATTGCGACATGCCTCTGCCCCGGCGGAGGTCTCGCTGCGCCTGGGAGCCTGGAAAACAGCGCTACGAGTCATCAGCGCCTATCCGCTGTCAGGTGTTGGCTTAGGGCTGAACGCCTATGGATTGGCTGCCGAGCCATTTCGTGTGCCTGAGCAATATGTAGCGTTAGCGCATCCTCACGACTCTTATCTAGAACTGGCCGCGATGGGGGGCCTGCCCGTTCTAGCGGTTTTTCTTGCTCTGATGCTCTATCATCTATGGTTTGCCCTGCGTAACTGGCTCAATGCAGATATGGCAACACGCTCCCTTATAGGGGGAGGCATAGCCATGATCGTCACCTTAAGCACCAACAGCATCAGTATCAACGGCTGGACCCTGCCACCGCTTGCAGCCATCGGCTGGCTGGTGCTCGGTCTCATCTCATCTCCTCTGCTCGCCAGGAGCTTAAAAGAGGCTGTGAAACATCCAAAAAATAGCGCTATACCAATTTCTGCATAATCCCTGGAGCAATATCTATGCCAATACCAAATAACAATCCAATCGGTAGGGGCAAGGGGAGGCGGTGGGAATGGGCGGGGGCCTCGCGCTTGCCCTGGTTATCCTTGCCCAAACGCTGGCCCAAAAATCGCATCCATACAAATCAAATCAAGGTCTGCGTTCCCATCACCGGATTTCCGGTCACTGGCGGAATGCGGGCCGTGCTGGCCAATATCGCCTTAGTCACAAAAGATAGCTGGCAATTTGAATATCTCACGCAGCGCATCGGCCCTGAACCAGCTGAATTCATGATTTCACGCTTTGGCGCATCCTTTATGTCTCCCTGGCAATTTCCCTTTGTCTGGCTCTACGCCCTGGCAGGATTCCGCAAGCTCCTCTCCTTGATGCGTTGCGGTGCCGATTATCAGCTTATTTTGCCCCAGGATGGCGTTTTCACAGCCGCTTTTGCCGGATTGGCCGGAAAAATCATGGGCGTGCGGGTGGTATGCATCGATCATGGCAACCTGACGCTGCTCAAAAGCCAGATCTATCGCGCCGAGCGCATCCAGGCTCTGGCAGCAAAAAGCTGGCCCCGCCGTCTGTTAGAACGCGTGCTATTTGTGGCCTACTGGCCCTCCCTGTACATGCTGGCAAAAATAGCCGCTCGCACCGTTGATTATTATATGGTGCCGGGCGTGGAGGGCGATGGGGTGGAGACGATCTGCGCTCAACTGGGCATAGATCGCAACCGCCTGATGCGCTTTGCCAGCATGATAGATGTGAACGAGTATCCCGTATTGAGTGCCGAGGAAAGGGCAGCTCTTCGCCAGCACTATGCTCTTCCTTCGGATGCTCTGGTCATTGCTATCGTCTGTCGCCTCTCGCCCGAAAAGGGGATCGACATTGCTTTGCAATCGCTCGAACGTGCTCTTGCCGAGTTATCTCCAGAGGCGCGGACACAGGTGCGTATTGTCATCGCTGGCACTGGACCTCTGGCGAACCATGTCAGGGAGCTTATCAGCAGCACGGGCCTGAGCCAGTGTTGTGTGATGTGGGGAGAGATTGCACCTGCAAAGGTAAAATCTCTGCTCGGCATCAGCGATATCTTTCTCTATACCAGCATACGTGGTGCCTGCCTCTCGATGGCGGTGCTGGAAGCGATGGCAGCTGGTTGCGCCGTTGTCGCCTCGACGCAACCCCTCTCCAATCAGTCGATGCTGGCTGAAGGGCGTGGCATCGCAGTGCCGCCGGGCGATAGTGAGAAAACGGCGCAGGCTCTGTTGCGTTTGCTAAAAGAACCTCATCTTTGTCAGCGGATGGGAGCGTTAGCAAGAGCGTATGTTGCTGTAGAGCATAGCCCGGCCATGTTCAGCCAGGCTTTGTTGCGAGCATGCGGCTCCATAGCTATCACGGAAGAAGCCCGCTCCGAGGTGGAGAGCGATGTTCATGAGAAGCCATACGAGATGGAGCACGCCCAATGAGTAAAACCCCTTTATGGCAAAAGCTGCCTTTTGTCAATTTTATTGCAACGGAATGGAGGGTATGGCACGAGGAGCAGAAAACGCCCCACTTTCGCCTGGCTCCAGCAGAGTTTTCCGGCGAGGTGCCCCCCTATCCGATAGATATGTGGCCGTTGCTGGACCTGCCACATGGGCCTGTAGACGAGAATGGAGTGTTGTACGTTGTGGCGGATGACTACATCCCCGGCGGCTATTATGCGACGGCCATCTCTCAATACGCCCTTGCCAACTGGAATGCCTATCTCTCAACGCACGACGAGAAGTATAAGCAAGCTTTTATGATCCAGGCGGACTGGCTCGCCACCCATGAGCACCAACTTGCCAATGATGCCGTCGGCTGGCCTTTCCTTATTTCCTGGCCCGATTATCACGCTGAACCCCCCTGGTTATCTGCTCTGACGCAAGGAAACTGTATCTCGGTGCTTGCGCGTGCTTATAAACTCACTGGCAGAGCTATCTTTCTCGAAGTCGCGCAGCGTGCCGCCACCACCTTTAAGCATGATATTCGAGATGGGGGCGTGAGCGTCACCGTCGGCAAGGATGGTGTGCTCTTTGAAGAGATCGCCGCCTATCCTGCCGCCCATATCCTCAACGGCTACATTTATGGCCTCTTCGGTTTGTATGATTATGTCGATCTCACCGGCGATGCTGAGATGGCGGCTTTGCTCCAGCGCAGCCTGGATACCATGCACAGCATGCTTGATAAATTCGATATGCGCTTTTGGTCGCGTTATAACTTGCTGCATGGGCATCCCGCTACTTTGTTCTATCATGCTCTGCACGTTACGATGTTCGAGGCGTTGGCCCGTCTTTCCGGTTGCGAACATTGTGCAAAGCTGGCGACTCGCTGGGCAGGCTATCAGCGGAGCCGTCTCTGTCGGTTGGGATATATGGTTGTCAGCCTCTCTTTCCGGTATCGGCGTGGCCTGCGACGGTTTGGCATACGCAATGCTCTCAAGCATCTCTTGACCGGAAGGGAGAAGGCCGGGCTAAGGGGGACGTGATGAGCGTGGAAGGCGATAAAGCGGACGCGCTAAAGCGGGTCGCTACGAAGGAGGTGATGAGCGTGGAAGGCGATAAAGTGGACGTGCTAAAGCGGGTCGCTACGAAGGAGTTGGTGGGTGTGGAAGGTGATAAATCAGACGAGCTGAGGAAGGTCGGTACGGAGGTGGTTGGGCCGTTGCGGGGGTTGCTGAAGACTTCGGGGTTGTATGCGCTGTCTTCGGTGACGTTGCCGCTGATCTCGCTCGTGCTTGCGCCATTTTTGACGCACTCGCTGTCTCCTTTTGATTATGGTGTGTTGACAATCTTGAATACGTCGATCAGTCTAGCGGCGGGTGTCACGCAGCTTGGCCTGGGCTCGGCTTTTTTTCGTGCCTATTCGTATGATTACAGCTCTGATCGGGATCGACGCGCCATCATCGGAACAGTCGTGATGCTGCTCGGCCTCGTCTCGTTGCCTCTGGTTGGTTTGATTACGCTCACAGCCCCCTGGCTGGCAGGCCTTTTATTGGGCAGCTCATCCCTCGGCAACGCCATTGCCCTGGCTGCCATGATCCTATTGCTACAGAATCTGACCGTCCCCGGCTTTGCCTGGTTACGGGCCGAAAATCGGGCCTTTTTCTATTCTTTGCTATCGATCAGCAATTTACTGATTACGCTGCTGGCGAACCTTATCCTGGTTGGGGCGCTGCATTTTGGACTGATCGGCTCGCTGCTGGCAACGGCATGTGGCTATGGTTGTGTGCTCGTGTGTACCCTGCCCTGGCTGCTCTGGCGCGCGTTTTTTAGCATCCGCACCGATATCATGCACAACCTGCTCTCCTTTGGCCTCCCGCTCGTCGTGAGCTTCCTTTCTACCTGGGTGCTGCAACTTTCGGATCGCTACCTGCTCAGTATCTTCAGTTCATTTGCGGAGACGGCGAAGTACGCGGTGGCCTATACGCTGGGATCGGCTATGGGGGTGGCCGTGCTTGGACCCTTTACGCTGGCATGGCCCGCCGCCGTCTATGCGATTGCCAAACGCGAGGATGCCGCCCACATTTTTATGCTCGTGTTTCGCTGGTTTGGCCTGTTCCTGCTACTCTCAACCTTCGCTTTATCACTGCTGGGCATTATTGTGCTCAACGTGCTATTTCCGGCATCCTATCATTCGGGAGCGAATATTATTCCGATTGTCGCCAGCTCGCTTGCCTTTTATGGCGTCGCTTATGTCTTTGGGGCCGGTACTATTTTGACGCGCAAAACGTGGTGGAGCATTGTTTTTACTATCGTCGCCGCCGCCGTTAATATTGCCCTCAATCTCGTGCTGATTCCTTTCTTCGGAGCGATGGGGGCCGCAGTATCGACCCTGGTTGCTTATGTGGTCTATGCTTTGATCGCTTATATCGTCAATCAACGCATCTATCCTGTGCCCTTTGAAACGGTGATGTTT
>DASTZT010000375.1:0-9971 GCA_035764225.1 Ktedonobacteraceae bacterium | reverse complement strand
GAGACATGATTGATTTTATTACAAACTATGCCATTTTTACTCTTGATGAGGAGGGATATATTACAAGTTGGAACAAAGGTGCCGAGCTAATAGAAGGATGGCGACGCTCCGAAGTTCTAGGCAGGCACATTGACTTTCTTTACCCTGATGAAGATGCAAGCAATGGGATACCGAAACAGAACTTACAGCAGGCACGGAATAAAGGTATCCTTGAGGAGGAGGCATACAGGAAAAAGAAGAATGGCGAATTGTTTTTAGCCAATATTACGATCTTCCCCATTGACAACGAGGAAAGCAAACATGTTGGCTATATTGAGGTCATTAGGGATGTTACCGAGCGAAAGTTGGCTGAGGCCAAACAAATTGACACCAACATCCTTTTACAGCAAGAGATCGAGCGCCGTAAGAAAATTGAAGCCGATCTGACGCTTTCTAACGAAGAACTCGACGCTTTTGCGTCCGCAGCTTCCCATGATTTGCAGGAACCCTTGCGTATGGTCGTCAGCTATTTGCAATTAATTGAACGAAGGTACACGGACAAGCTCGACCAGGATGGCATAGAATTTTTGCATTTCGCCGTTGACGGAGCCAATCGCATGAAAATGCTCATCAACGATCTTGTTGAGTATTCCCGTATTGGCGCGCTAGGCAAGCCTTTTGTCCAGACGGATATGATGCTAGCCTTGCGGCAAGCCTTATCTAATGTCGGGGTTATGATTAATGAAACCCACGCTCAGATTACATACGACCGACTTCCGGTTCTCGTGGGAGAGCCGGGAGAATTAACGAGACTTTTCCAGAATCTGCTCGTCAATGCTATGAAATTTCGGCGGGAAGAATCACCGAGGATTCATATCGGTGTTGAAGAAAAAGAACATGAGTGGATATTTCGCATAGAAGATAATGGCAAAGGAATCGAAGCCAAACATTTTCACAACATCTTCGTTATTTTTAAACAACTGGGCAAACGCAGAGAACAAGTGGGTAATGGTGTTGGGCTGGCAATTGCAAAAAAAATCGTGACGCGCCATCATGGCGCAATTTGGGTAGTATCAACCGTTGGCAAGGGCTCGACCTTCTATTTTAGCATCCCCAAACCTGCACTCACCCAGGAGGAAGCTCATGAGTCATACAAGTGAGAACGATGCTCTACCAATTAAAATTCTTCTGGTGGAGGACAACCCAGGCGATATTCGGCTGACCATCGAAGCGTTAAAAGATTGTAAAATTCGCAATACCCTGGATAGCGTTGAAGATGGTGCCGAAGCACTGGCTTATTTACGCAAAGAAGGGAAATATAGGAATGCCAGCACGCCTGATCTGATCCTGCTTGACCTGGACTTGCCAAACTTACATGGCAAAGAGGTGCTGGAGCAGGTAAAAGCAGACGTAAGCTTGCGCTCAATCCCAATTATTATCTTAACCGTATCACAATCAGAACAGGATGTGATACGGGCGTATGACCTGCAAGCAAGCGCCTATGTCACCAAACCTATTGATCTCGACCAGTTTATCACGGTCGTCCATTCGATTGAAAATTTCTGGTTTACTATTGTAAAGCTACCCAGGAGGTGAAAGCTTTGAAAGAACAGCCTATCAAGGTGCTCTTAATTGAGGATAATCTAGGGGATGCCCGACTCATCGAAGAAATGCTCAAGGAAAGCACCTCGCTTCCATGTGCTTTTTTCCATATAGAAGATCTTTTTAAAATAAAAGATCTGAATGAGGAAACTTTTGACATTGTCCTGCTTGATCTCCATTTTGATAGTATGACCGGGCTTGAAACGTATAGTTATGCCCAGGCGTATTTCTCGCTCATCCCCATCGTCGTATTAACAGGATTGCGCGACGAACGGCTGGCATACGAGATTGTCAAACTGGGAGCGCAGGATTACTTGCTTAAAGATACCATTGAGCCAAAGGGCTTAATCCGTTCCATCCGCTATGCGATAGAGCGGAAGAAGGCGGAGATTCAGAAGGATGAGTTTCTCGGCTTTGCTTCTCATGAGTTGAAAACCCCTGTCACCAGCATTAAAGCATATATTCAACTCATGCAGTTGTATGCAAAGCAGAACCCAAATTACGATCTCTTGCCACTGATTCAAAAGACGGAGGTCCAGGTAGACCGACTCACTCATTTGATTAACGATTTGTTGGACGTGACAAAAGTTCAAGCTGGCAAGCTTGAGTTTAACTTCGAGACCTTTTCGCTCAACGAAATTGTAGACGAGGTTATCGGCAATATGCAATTGACGACCAACAAACATCAAATCGTCAAGGAGGGTTGCATCAAAGCCTATGTCTATGGCGATAAGGAGCGCACGGCGCAAATTCTGATCAATTTGCTGTCAAATGCGATCAAATATTCACCACAGGCAGATCGCATTATCGTCCGCATAACTTATAGCGGTGATACAGTTGGTGTTGCTGTGCAGGATTATGGCATTGGGATTGCGAAGGAATACCAGCGAAAAATTTTTGATCGCTTCTACCGCGTTAATGGTAACAAACAGGAAACCTATCCCGGACTTGGATTAGGACTCCATATTGCCTCCGAAATTGCCAAAAGGCAAAATGGTAGGCTTCTGGTCGAAAGTGAACCTAGGAAAGGGACAACGTTTTACCTCACATTACCGTCAGCTAGCCGCAACCACGTTGCTAAAAAGGAGGCATAATGGTTCGTATCCTTGTTGCAGACGACGATCAAGCGATTCTGGATTCTACCCAATTGTTGCTTGAATATGAGGGGTATGAGGTAATAGCGGCTTACGATGGGGAAACCATTCGCAAGATAGAGGGTAATCTTCCTGATGTGATCCTGCTTGATATCTGGCTCTCAGGAACAGATGGAGTCGAAATCGCTCGCTTCCTGAAGGCACAAGAACACACCAGGCATATTCCGATCATTCTCTTTTCCGCGAACCGCAATATTGAGTCTCTGGCTAGAGAAGCCGGGGTTGAAGATACGCTGACAAAGCCATTTGATATGGAAACCTTACTACAGAAAATTCAAAAATATACTCCTCACCATCCTCTGTAGGGGCAGGGACCAAACTGGCCCTCGCCCTTTCTCATCCTTTAAGGCAAGAATATACAACCAGACAGGCATCCAGTTATAGTTCCATAATCATTCTTTCGCTTTCTCTACTGGTAAAGAGAAGGAAAAAGTCGAGCCTTTTCCCTCCTCGCTCTCAGCCCAGATGGAACCGTGATGTCTCCTGACAAACTCTGCCGAGATATAGAGTCCCAGTCCCAAACCCGGATAGGTCGCCTGCGCCTCGCCACCGACCCGAAAAAAGCGTTCAAAGATTTCAGACTGTTTCTCGGCAGGAATACCAATGCCAAAATCTTGCACCGAGGTAACCACTGCCCCATCTTGATGGGCGGTTCTCACAATCACCGTATCGGCTTCCGGTGAATATTTGATGGCGTTCGCGAGCAAATTTGTCACAACTTGCCCAATGCGATCTTTATCAGCATAGAGCGTGATAGGTGCGGAAAGCTCCTGGAGCAAAGTGTGTTTTGTCGTCGTACGCTGCATTTCCTCGACGATCTCTGCGATCAGTTCATTTAAATCAAAAGAAGTTTTGTGAAGTTGCAGCTTGCCGCTTTCTATCTTGGTCACATCGAGCAGATCTCTAATCAGGTTGGTCAGCTTATTTAACTGCATGTCCATCTTCTTGAGCATCTGCGATGAAAGCTCATCGCCCACTTTGCGAAAACGCATCTCCAGAAGTTGCGTATAGGCCTTAACACTGGTCACTGGCGTTTTCAGCTCATGGCTGGCCACGCCAATAAACTCATCTTTCTGCTGCTCAAGTTTTTTCTGTTCCGTGATATCCGTGCTGCTGCCAAACCATTGCACAATATTGCCCGCATCATCACGTATTGGCACGATGCGGGTAAGAAATGGATGAAACTCGCCATTGGCGCTCCTTAAAGGGAAAACCATTTCAAAGGGTTGCCCGCTTTTGATTGAGTTTTCCCGGCGTTCCAGCACAGACGGGAGCAGCTGTGGATCGTGAACCGATTGCCAGCCCCATCCCAGCACCTGCTCAGGGGTTTTTCCGGTGTATTCATACCAGCGAGAATTAAACCAGTGAGCCCACCCATCCGGTCGGGCCATCCAGGCCAGATTGGGGATATTATCTGCCAGCGCCCGGAAGCGCATTTCGCTTTCTTTGATCCGTGCCTCGGCTTCCTTCCGAATACGCGCCATCTCAAGATGGGCACCTACACGCGCGATCAGTTCGCGCGCACTGAATGGCTTGCTTAGATAATCATCGGCTCCCGCTTCCATCCCTTCGATGCTCGCCTCCTCGCCTGCGCGTGCCGAAAGCATAATCACCGGAAGGGTATTTGTCTGAGGATTAGAGCGCAACGCCTGGAGCAGTTCAAAGCCATCCATGCCCGGCATCATAATATCCGTCACTACTAAATCTGGTTGGTACTCTTTCATAGCCTCTAAAGCAGCTCTCCCATCAGCGACGGCCCTCAGTTCATAGCGGTTGGCTAACAGCCGACTGACATACTCGCGCATATCAGCGTTATCATCAGCTAACAGGATACGCGCAACCTGTCTCTTTTCCTCACGCTGCAAGGGTTGTTCACTGTTAGAGGCGATTGATCCATCAGAGATACTATCAGCTATGTTTTCATATCTGGTAAGCAACCGCAGTATCTCATCAACATAAATATTTATCTCAGATGCATTTGCGGAATCGAGCTGTCGAGCGGCAATATGCTCCTGGGGGAGATGGGCGGCACCTAATGGCAGAGAGACGACAAACGTACTACCTTTGCCGACCGTGCTCTTGACGCTAATCGTCCCTCCGTGAAGCTTTACCAGTTCCTGTACTAATGACAGTCCAATGCCTGTTCCCTCGTACGTCCTTCCCTCCGTTCCCTTCACACGATGGAAGCGTTCAAACATATGCGGAAGCTCCTCCACCGGAATGCCCACTCCAGTATCCGTGACCGACAGCTCAACAGCAGCACCTTTTTGCCGTAGCTGCACCGTGATTTTCCCTTTGAGGGTGTATCTAAAAGCATTGGATAATAGATTGAGGACAATCTTCTCCCACATTTCACGATCAACATAGACAGGCTCAGCGAGCTGCGAACAATCGACCAGCAATTGCATGCCAGCCTTTTCAATGGCCGCGCGAAAATTACTGGCGAGGTTGGCCGTTAATGTGGCAAGATCGGTTGGCTCGTACACCGCCTGCATGCGTCCAGCTTCAATACGCGAGAAGTCCAGCAGCGTATTAACGAGCTTCAAAAGGCGTAGCGCGTTACGATGCAGGATCTCCATGCGCTCATACTGCTCTTTTGAAAGTGTGCTTTTCTCGGCCAGGATATCTTCGATTGGTCCGAGCATGAGGGTAAGAGGGGTACGAAATTCATGGGACACGTTGCTAAAAAACTGAGTCTTAGCCTGATCAATTTCGGCTAATGCTTCGGCCCGTTTGCGCTCTTCTTCATATGCTTGCGCATTGGCAATGCTGGCAGCAATCTGTCCCGCGACCAGATTGATAAATCCTTGATACCCCTCATCAAACAGCCTGAAAGGATTGAGGCCAACGATCAAGATACCAGCTTTTCCCGTTTGACCAGGTGGGGCAATCGGCACGGCAACGGCCTGGTACGGAGGACGCTTCCATGTTCCGGTTGGCAGATCATCAAACTTCCCTTCCAGGTCAGAAATAACATATAACCTCTGATTTTTTATCACATCAGCAAAGGGCCAGACAGTATGAGCATTGAGCGCAGCTGTCTCCGGCACGGCCCGGTGGCCTCTTTCAATGCCAGCGGTACCAGCAAGATACACTCCCTGCCGCTCCTGGTCAAGCAAATAAATCATGGCAAAGGGCAGATCAGATGGATTATGCTCCAGACTTTTTGCGATAAGACAGTATGCATCTGCGATAGTGCGCGTATCAGTCGTTTCAGCCGCAAGGGTACGCAACAACTTCACCTGTCGCTCACCAATAATGCGCTGAGTATCATCAGTATTGGCGCAGATAATTCCTCCCACCCCACCATAATCGCCAGGGACGGGACTATAAGAAAAAGTGTAGTAGGTCTCTTCTGGATAGCCGTACCGTTCCATAATCAGCAGCAAAGATTCATCGTAGGTGCCTTCATTTTCTTGCAGCGCGGTTCTCAAGCGTGGTTCAAGGTCATCCCAGATCTCGTGCCAGACCACAGAGGCAGGCTGTCCCAGCGCCTCAGGATGTTTGCCGCCGACGATAGCTTTATAGGGATCGTTATATAGTTTAATCAGTTGCGGTCCCCAACCTATCCATATTGGTTGGCGTGACGTGAGCATAATGCGCACAATCGTTTTCAAGCTCTGCGGCCAACTTTCAACGGGGCCTAGCGGCGTTGCGGACCAGTCCATAGAGCGAATGCGAGCTCCCATCTCTCCACCGCCAGCCAGAAAATCGGGAGCAGGTGATAGCGTGGTATTGCGCTCGCCATTCGGGGGAAAATACTGCATTGGTTTTCTCGCAGCTTCTTCTGGCGAATCGGGCTTACCCATCTTTCCTTCCGCCTTTTCAATTCATAAACTCAACCACATGTGTAACTGAACCGCATAAGCATTCGTCAGTCTATCATATTATCTAGAAAAACGAAAGCATGTTTAGCAGGCCGTTAAAAGCCACCGGGAACGCTGCTGGCGCAGCTAATGCAAGCCGCCAACCCCACGATGGATATGGACGAAAAATCAAGGCAAACCCTGCAAGCCCCTGCGGTGGCGACGAGGAGACCCTGTAGCGACGGCATTCATGGCGTCCGCTTCAGCGCCTCTGCCGCTTGCAAGCCGCATGAGGGCAGGAGAATCCTCAAACAGGGCAAGCGCAAGGCCCCCACCCCATTGCCCCTACCGTTCCCCCCACGATCTCGTATCGTCTAAAAAACATAGAACGGGTACGCAGGTAGGGGCAAGGGGGCCTTGCGCTTGCCCTATTTCCATTTCCCCTCTTGATTTGTCAAAGAGCATCATCTCGTCACCACAGGGATGACCAGCCGTATGGGGGCAGGAGCATCAGGCGAGACCGAGCCACTTGCACATCGCGTTAAATAGCACATATTGTTTTTGCTGCAACGGTCAAAAGAGGTATGAATACTAGTCCAGTTTAGAGAATATAGCATTCCCACTTCTGTAAGCATCTGCATATTTCGGAGCAAGTCGGATTGCCTGCTCATACGCTATCAGCGATTCCTTATACTGCTGGTGTTCTAGGAACATATCGCCTTCAGTAACCCATTGCTTCAGCTTTGTTTTGAAGGCAGTTTGTAAGTCCGAAATAATGGTATATATCTCCCGGACAATGTCTAGCCATATTTCGTCTCGATCTGGCCAGCGGCTTATTGGTTTGGCTTCAGATGGGAGGAGTTGCAATTTGCTAAAGGGAGCGTCTTGCCAGTAGACTGGGCGTACGATAATAGGAATGACACGTACTGTTTTGGCTTCGTGTCGCTTTAGGGCACGCTGCATCTCAACATTATAGCAATAGTCGGAAAAGCTTATCCTCATCGGCATAGCAATAGAACAGCTTTAAGGGACGCATCGTTTCTCGGATACTTCTCCTTCACCCTATGCTTATTTTCTGGTAAGCATATTTTACCATGCTCTCATCAATAACGGCAGATGCGGTGTATTTTGCACTACCTGGTATGGGTACGCAGTACCTGCTATTTGGGGTATCGGGCTGCTCAGCATCGGACGGAGTTAAGGGATTTTTCTCCATGCCTTTTCCTTTCAGCGTGATAATTATCTGGGATAGATCAGCCATAAAAATCGAAGGGAGATGTAATTAAAGAGACGAACGAGAATCCACAAATTAAAATGTCGTAAGATAAAAGGGAGCACATAGCCGAAGCTCTTCATACAACATGATAGCCAGCAGATTCTAGCGGTACATGTGGCAATATCCTCTCAAATATCTTTTTCATGCACGCAAAACTTGAATTTTGGAATAGTATAAGCTCCACAAATCGATCATACAAATGGAGTTGCAATAACTTTATAGTGTAACCAGCATACGTACTAATAAGTGTGAATAGTCAGCGACGTAAAAAGGTTGGGGGAAATCCTTTTTGCGGTGTGGCCCTCCACCAAGGACCGGGGGCCAGATTTCACTACAGGCGGATTACTGAGTAGGGCGATACTCAGTAATCCACTTTTTTTCTGCTATAATATACCCAGGCGATCATCGTTTTTGCTTGCAGGTTAAGAACGTGCAAGTATCCTTCTTCACATTTCTATTATTCCCAGGAGGAACGTTTTGCCATGAAAGCGGTATTGTGCAAAGAATATGGCCCACCTGAGAGCCTGGTTATCGACGAGGTTGAGTCTCCTCGCGCCGGTCGTGGTCAGGTGGTTATCCAGGTCAAAGCATGTGGCGTGAGCTTCCCCGATACCTTGATTATTCAAGGAAAATATCAGTTCAAGCCACCGATGCCTTTCTCACCGGGAGGAGAGCTGGCCGGGATTGTGCAGGAGGTTGGATCGGGCGTAGAGCATATCAAGGTCGGAGATCATGTTATTGCCTTTACTGGCTGGGGAGGTTATGCGCAAGAAGTTGTTACCGAAGCCAGCCGCATCATTCCCATGCCCGCCAATATGGATTTCGCCACAGCCGCTATTTTTATCATGACCTACGGGACATCCCATTACGCCTTGAAAGATCGCGCTCACCTTAAAGCTGGAGAGACGTTGCTCGTGCTGGGCGCGGCTGGCGGCGTTGGGCTGGCCGCCGTCGAGCTGGGCAAGGTGATAGGGGCACGCGTGATCGCAGCAGCCTCGTCTGATGAGAAGCTGGCGGTCTGCAAACAGTATGGCGCGGACGAGGTGATTAATTATACCACCGAAGATCTTAAGGACCGCATCAAGGAGCTTACTAGCGGCAACGGCGTCGATGTGATCTACGATCCTGTGGGTGGCAAATATGCTGAACCGGCCTTGCGTGGCATGGGCTGGGAAGGGCGTTATCTGGTGGTTGGCTTTGCCGATGGCGAGATTCCACGCATTCCGCTCAATTTGACTTTGCTCAAAGGCTGCGCTATCGTCGGGGTATTCTGGGGATCGTTTATCGCTCGTGATCCTGAACGCAACCAGCAACACCTGCGCGAGCTACTCTCCTGGTACTCATCGGGCAAGATCAAACCGTTTATTTCTGCGACCTACACGTTGGAACAGGCCCCTCAGGCGTTGCGAGATATGATGGAACGGAAAGTGAAGGGCAAGGTAGCCCTGCTCATCGAGTAAAGAGCCTATTGCAAGATAGAGGAGGAGCTAGTGATGACAGAAAGAGTTTACCGCACTGAACTTACTCCGGTCAGTTTTCTCGAACGGAGCGCACTTGTCTTTCCCAACAAAGTTGCCATCGTCCACGGGAACCGGCAATATAGCTACCGCGAGTTTGCGGAGCGCGTGAATCGCCTGGCTTCCCATCTACGCGCTATCGGCATGCAAAAGCACGACCGCGTGGCATTCCTATGTCTTAATACGCCCGCGCTGCTCGAAGCACACTACGCCGTTCCCGCTGCCGGTGGCATCCTGGTCGCCATCAATACCAGGCTCAACTCGCAGGAAATCGGCTTCATCCTGAAACATTCAGGGGCCAGTTTCCTGTTTGTGGATGCCGAACTCGCGCCCCTGGTTGAGCCGCTCGATACCGCTGATCTGGGGGTAGTACGCGTCGATGATACAGGCGCGCCCGACGATCCCTATGAGCAGTTTCTGGCTGCTGGCTCGCCAGACCCTCTCACCAGTTGGCTGGAAGACGAGGAAGAGCCTATCGCCATCAACTACACCTCAGGCACAACCGGCAATCCCAAAGGCGGCGTCTATACCTATCGCGGCACCTACCTGAACGCGCTCTCCGAGGTGATCGAGACGGGCCTGAATAGCAGAAGCGTCTACTTATGGACGCTACCGATGTTCCACTGCAACGGCTGGT
>DASTZT010000374.1:0-5241 GCA_035764225.1 Ktedonobacteraceae bacterium | reverse complement strand
CTACCCAGGGATTAGAGAGCGCAAAGCGATAGCAATCGGAGACTGATGGTACGTAAAGATCCTTTGGATAATGCGCTGGTGGAGTCAGGAAATCGATCAATCCATTATGGGTACTATTAAAAGCAACAACACCAGGGTTCTGTGTCTTATCAGTAGAAAGCTGTGAGAAGACGATCTGCTCTACGTCAGTGAGCGCGATGTTATAGCGTATCATCATTACATCAATATCCTTCATAGCGGCAATAGCAGCCCGGCGTGAGTGAAATGACATGCCGATATAGCGCACCAGGCCACGCTTGAGGAGTGCTTCGCTGACCTCCTGAGCCTGGTCCTGCATCTCCTGAATGCGGCGGAAATAGCGTGTAACCGCGTTATCTTCTTTTAATACCTGCGCACTATGGATAAGCGAAGGAAGGTGATGACGGTCGGTAATCCAGCCCCAGTGAAACACATCGATATAATCGATGCCAAGCTCATTAAACTGATCTATTAGAATGCCCATCAGCTTATCGGGATCATTAATATAGGATACTGTAGCCAGTACCACCTGATCTCTGAGTGATGATCCGCTGGCACAGAGTTGGCGGAGTGCGGGGGCGGAACGACTATACTCGAAGTGGTGTAAATCGGACGAGAAGAAAAAATAGTTAATGCCTTGCTCAAAAGCGTAGAGGAGATCAGCGGCTGGTATGCCATTGCCTCCTCCTATGCCAAGAGGGCTGACATGGAGATCTGTTTTCCCTAATTGCCTCATCGCGAAGCCGCTCATAGGTTTATTACTCCTCTGTGGTGGGCCTGATTCAAGTCAAAGATACTTGCGAGTGGTCTTTGAACGTATTCTCGGATGGTTTAGAAGCCAGGAGCCGCGATTATCACTTAGGTGTGCTTCTGTATCTCTATCATACCTAATCCCCTATTTTTCTAAAAGATCGTTAGGTATCGTTAGGGGTCGTTGTCCACCTGCATCTCCAGTTCCGGTAGAGTTTCAGGAATTACAGCTCATGCCAGGTTGCGTAGTAAGGCCGGATTTTCTGATGAAAAACCAGCGTTGTGCATATGCCAGGTAAGTGCAAAATTCTTCGCGAAAAACAGAATTTGTTGCAGTGTTTCAGGTAAGCTTTGTGTGTAGAACGAACAGTAATGGATGGATAGTACTTTTAGCGTTGTGTGCATACTGATTATTCTACAACTGAAACTTGTTCGTATAACTAGATGAATGGGCAATCCTTCCATCTTCATTCAGGAATGGATGTATGCATGGTTACTGACATTGGGGGAGAAATATGGATGAGGACATTTCTACAGATTCGCCTAATGGCAAGCAGAGTGGGAGGGCGAAGATGGCAAGCTCCAGTACTCATAAGGCGTTACGTACTGTTTTGCTGGCGGTATTGTTTCATATGCATTGGCCCGAACGCCTCTCGCGTGAAGAACTCGCGGCGCACTTGTCGTCGTTATATGGAGAAAATCCCTTCCCCGCTCTGTATCGCGACCTGCTCACGCTGACGGGCGTGCTGGTTGAGGATTTGCCCAGACCAGATGATCCCTGGTTGGCCGACTGGTGCCTCGAACAACAAAGGCGTCGATTGCTTGCGCTGACGTATGATCGTCAGGATAGAACTTTTGGGCTGGAGCAATCCTTATTTTCATTGACCATTACCGAGGCTCAAGCTCAGGCTTTTGTGGCGCTGCAGGAAGGTTTCTCTCCAGGGGTACCGTTTGCATCGGCTGTGCAAGCCTTATTGGAACGCTGGGCGTGGCTCTTTTCCGCTGACAGCCATGCATTGGTAGCACAGAAACGCAAGCGCCGGGCTCGCCCATTGCTGTTGCCGCTTTCTCCTGTGGAGGATTATAGCCAGCACGACAACACGATCTTGAGCCTCGATCAAGCGTTAGAGCGGGGGAGCTATCTCTCTTTTGCCTACGTTCCGCTTTCCCAGGAGTGGAACGCGCCGCCACAGCAACAGGAGCGCGTCGAGCCTTATGAGCTGGAGTACCGTGATGGACACTGGTATTTTACCGGATATCTGCTCGATGCGGGCTATTTTGTTGATTACCGCGTGGATCGGATCGTGCCAGGCTCGGTGGATGCATCAAAGGAGCGTTTTTTGCCGGGGAATCGTCGCCGCCGAGGGGTGAAAATCCGTTACTGGGTCTCGCCGATGCTGGCTCGCCACCGCAGCTTAAGTTCACGACTGCAAGAACAACAGGTCACCGTGCTGGCTCAGGACCAGGGGGCAATCGTTGAGGGATATGCCCGCTCCCTCTGGTGGGCCAGACGCTTGCTGCTTGGCTATGGAGAGCAGGTGCGAGCATTAGATCCGCCCGAACTGGTGCAGATGATGCGCGAGACTACGAGGGCAATGTATGGATTGTATGAGGAGGGTATAGTATGACGATTGTTTTAGATATTCTTCCTGTCTATTCGGAAGAACATCCCGATCCCAAGTATCAGATCGGCTCAGTGCGTTTACTAAAGCATCAGGTAGCAACCCTGGATGCATTTCGTGACCCCGCTATCGATGTCATCTTCAACACGGCTATGACAGGGGATGGCAAGAGTCTGGCGGCGTATTTCCCTGCTTTCGAAGAGCAATTGCGCGTCATTGGCATGTATCCAACAAATGAGCTGATACAGGATCAGTTTAGCGCGATGTCAAATTACGAAACAAGCCTCCATATCAAGTTACCGCGTAGCGACATGATGTATAGCGCGAGAATCAATCAGCTCATGCTTGAGCACGATGAAAGGTGGCGTTTTGAGGAGGTGCGTAAACTACTGGAGCGCAACGGCCTTTTACTGACCAATCCAGACCTGATACATCTCATAATGAGCCATCAGTATGGGTGGGATCATATGGGCAAAGAATTGCCCGTGACGCTTGGGGCCTATTTCGATTACTTCCTTTTCGACGAATTTCATGTGTTCGGTATCCCGCAGGTAATCTCTGTGATGAATATGCTCGGCTACTTGCAGGTCAATTACCAGAACAAGCCTGCGGAGCGCAAAAAGTTCCTTTTTCTTTCGGCCACTCCTGGCGACCTGCTTAAGAAATCGCTGGAACGCGGCGGTATGCGCTGCAAGATCATTGAGGGGAGCTATACGTCATCGCAGCAGCAGGGGTATCGTTGCATCCTTCAGCCATGCCGTTTGACGCTGCATGAGGTTAATCAGGAGCTATCAACCGAAAAGTGGGTGCAAGAGCATCTGGCAGCGCTATTGGATTTTTTCAAGCAGCATGAAGGCTCCAAAGCCGCTATTCTTGTCTATTCGGTTGCTACTGCACGCCGCCTGGTTGCACAGCTCAAAAAGTATTTCGAACCACACGGGATCAGCGTCGGAGAAAATACCGGGCTGGCTTCTAGAGAGGAGCGCCGCGCATCCTATAGCAAGCAGATCCTGGTTGGCACAAGCACGGTGGATATCGGCGTTGATTTTCACATCAACTACCTGATCTTTGAGGCTTTCAGCGCCGGTGGCTTTTTGCAACGTTTTGGTCGCCTGGGTCGTCATCCGGGCTTTCCAACTTATCAGGCCCATGCGCTGGTGCCGCGCTTTGTTCTTGAGCGGCTGCAACAGAGATTTGAGGGAGAAATGGAGGTGGAGAGAAGCCGTTTTAATGCGGAGATACGCACGGTCTTTCCGACCGAGCAGGAGTTTAACCTATATACCCAGTGCTGGGGAGTGGTGCAGGCGGCGCAGGTCATCATGGAGTTGGAAAAGCAAAAGAAAGTGGATGCCAATCAGGCGTTCGCTACCGCGCTGTGCGAGCAGTACGAGCGCTTCTATGGCACGCCTGAAAAGCCTGCGATGGAGCGGGCACTGAAAAAATACTGGGGGTTAAGCAAGAATGCGCCACAGATCGTAGAGGAACTGCGCAGTTTTCGTGGGCAGAGCCCGCTCTCCTGTGGCATCTGGGATACCACGGATCAATCTCTGAAAACGTATGACCTGTTCTTCTTGCTTTCCAATGCGAATTTTGAAGTCATCGAGGAAGAGCTTTTTCTGCAGGAGGTACAGCGTCGTGGCTTGGATGAGCGGGAGTTCCGTAAGCAGTTGCTCTATCTCCGAGTCTTGCAGTATGTGCCGGAGCGCATGTATCTCACGTTAGGGTTGCGGCACAACCTCGCGGAAAACGCTCACATTCTGCATCATGCGGTGGTGCTGGATGATTTCTTTGTGCGTGAGCCTCGTCCTGTCTGGCTAGATCGGGTGAATGGCCGTCTCAAGCGTGTGAAGCTTCCCTGTATTCTCAGCCCGATCCCGGTTGCGGAACTGAAGCAGCGGCTCCGCCTGGGTGGCATCTTTCCGCTCTATCGCTTGCGCGATGGGCTGGGACACGAATACTCGGTTGCCTTCGGGCAAGAGGCATTGCTGCTCGATTCGCTCCTCTTCTATCAAAAGGTCAAAGACGACCGGGCGATGATGCTCTAATACAAGCTACGTAAATGCTAATTTTAGGTGTAGGTGAAAGGAGTTGGTGTGTTTTACCTCAATTTTCTCAAGCAAGCCATTGACCCACACGACCAGGTACTACTCTCGTTTGTTGAGCAGATGCTGCCCCGGATGATGGAACTGCAATACCTTGTGGACGGTTCGGCGAAGGGCGGAGATCATGCTCACAGTACGAAGCACAATGAGGACACAAAACGCAAGTTTGAGGAGAAGAATGATCAGAGCATGGTCAGCCATCTGCTCAACGGCGTGTTCGCGACGATGCGCATGGTACACATCTTGGAGATGGAGCGGTTGGGGCCTGTGCCATTTTTAGATGTCGAGCGGCGGATCTACATCCTATCCTATCTTATGCACGACGTGGATAAATTCCCCCACGTTCATCGCATCGCGACCGAGAGCCGGGAGACTATTGAACAGGCGAAGCAGCTCATCGAGCAGGAATTGCGCAAGTGCGGCGCGGCGGAGTTCTTTCCCGATTTTGTCGATTACCTGGAAGATATTACCTATCTGGTGGTGAATACGCAGCAAAAGTATGGGACGCATCTGCATACCTACCTCTGGAAGCTGCAATTGAAGGAGCGGCGCTTATTGCTTTTGCGGCGGCTCTGTACCTACTCAGATCACATTGCCTATCTGGTAGATTCTCCTGCTGCCATCGCCTCGGAAGCAGAAACTCTGATCACCATCCTGGCTGAATTAAGCGATGATGAGCTGGAGTTTACCTATCATCAGATGCGCGAGGTGCGTGGGCTGCTGACGAATGTGATTAACAACGGCCTCGT
>DASTZT010000373.1:0-6330 GCA_035764225.1 Ktedonobacteraceae bacterium | reverse complement strand
GTTTCCACGCGTGGACTGCCTCATCCATGACCTTGATCTGGTCCTTGCGATGAATAAAAATAGGCTCCAGATCTAGAGCTTCCGTCATGGTTTCTCCTCTAATATTCTAAGGAAATTTTATTGAACAAGCTGTATTGCATGTCTCTAAAATGCTGTAGTTTATGAATAATACCCTCTATATAGTAACACCTCTTTCTTTGTTTTGTTAATGGTTGCTTTTTTATATACACTACCATATAATGATGTTGCTTGACCTCATCTGGTAGTTTTCTCTCCATAGAATCAGACGTGACTAACGGCTGAAAATGTATGAAAGGGCCACAACGTGAATACCGCTATCTACAAAGAAAACCTCACGACCTCGCCCTTACCTCCAGTTATTCCTGGGCTTCCGCTTCTGGGCAATGTGCAAGAACTGTTTCAAGATCCGCTCATGTTCATGATTCGCTGCTATCAAGAATATGGTTCTATCTATCGGGCTCGTGCGCTCAACCTTGAGTTGACCATTCTGGCAGGACCGGAAGCCAATCAGTTTGTTACGCATCAAGGGAAGGACTGCTTGACGGTCAGGGATGTCTATGTCAGCCAGTCGATTGGCATGAAAAGCGATCATTTCCTTTTGAACCACGACGGCGAAAAGCATAGAGAGCTGCGTAAAGTGTTGCGACGAGGATATTCAAAAACGGCTCTCGCGCCATTTATCCCTACTCTGCTCCAACTCACACAGAACATGGTGCGAGCCTGGAAAAATAATGAGCGTGTACTTGTCGTTCCAGCGATGAAACGTTTGATCACCTCGCAGTTAGGACAGGTGCTATTGCAGTATGACCCTGAGGAATATTTTCAGGATCTCCAGACGTTTTTTACGATCACGGCTGAAACATCGACCAGTCATCAACTCCCGATGTTTGTGCTCAAACTTCCGAAGTTTCGGCGAGCGCAGGCCCGGCTATTTCATTTAGTTGATGAGGTTATCGCATCTCATCAAGCTACGCCTGAAAAATCGGAGCATCGCACGCTCATTGACGATGTCCTGGAAGCCGTCGATGCCGATGGCAAGCCTTATCCGCCTGATTTTTTACGTGCGGCCATTATCGGAACCTATATCGCTGGCATTGATACCGTTGCCCTGACCTGTAGCTTTGCCGTGTATGCGTTGCTGAAACATCCTTATGTGTGGGAACGTGTGGCTGCAGAGGTGCGCTCTGTGTTCAGTCAGACGCAGGCTCCAACGATGCAAGATTTCAAACGCATGAAGGTGCTGCACGCTGCAGTTTTAGAGGTGTTGCGGTACTATCCGGTTGGGCCTGGTATGCCCCGTACAGCGGCGACGGCCTTTGAGTTTGCGGGCTATCGCGTGCCTAAAGGAGCCAATGTGCTGGTTGGAACAGCCGTCACGCATTTTCTTCCTCAGTTTTTCCCCGATCCATTCACCTTCGATATTGATCGCTATCTTGAGCCGCGTCACGAGCATCATCAAGCCAATGTGTTCGTCCCGTTTACCATCGGTGAGCATACCTGTCTTGGCGCTGGTATGGCAGAAATCCAGGTTATGGCAACTATGGCGGCGCTGGTCAACGAGATCGATTTACAGCTTGATCCGTCCGATTTTGTTGTTCAATACAAGAACGCGCCCAGTCGTGGACCGAAGCCGAATCTAGCCGTGCGTGTCAAACAATTGCCCTGATAGGGAATTAGCCATGACAGGTCTGATTGTGATTGATTCGTGACCAGCATGTCCCCCCTTTTTCTGCCTGATCGGGTACACTAGAGGCAGAAAATATGTCGTATGACGATGCGATCAGGAGAAAAACCACCCGCACAAAAAATCTAGTGTGGGGGTAAATCAGTGCCATGTCGGAAGCAACCACGTTTGAGTCGTAAAAAGGGGAAACATATGCAAGAACAGTTGAAACAGCAATCTATTCCTCTCAAGGTGTACCGAACAAAGCAACGGGTCATGATTGCTGCAGCGATGCCCGGACTGGAGCCAGAAAATATCGTAGTCGAAGTGACCGCCGATGGAAATCTGGTGCTGCATGGGGAGTTGCGTGGCAGATTAAAAGGGATCAAAGAGTTGCTCCTGGATGAGTGGAGTGCTGGCGTTTATCATCGTGAAATGGCCTTGATTGCTCCGGTTAACGCTGAATGCGCCAATGTCACGTATGGCAATGGCGTGCTCCTGATCGCGTTGCCGCTCAGTGATCGCACTCGCCCGGCACGCCTCACGCTCGAACGAGTGACGCCCACGCATGGCCAACGCACGGGTAACGCTGGTCACCCTCCTGCCTGTCGTCAGGCCTGAGGACGATGCCAGAGGCATCTTGTACAGGAGGAGGGTTTGCATGTGGCGATGCCGTATGGCGGCCCAGGCAATACCATAAAGCATGATCCTCAAAAAGAGGTTTGCCTAAAATTATTGCGGAGTGTTGTTCTCCTGAAGTGGCCTGGATTGGACTGCACATCGACACACGGAAGGGCAATAGAGGGCCGTATGGCCATCAAAGGTGGCAGGCAACGGCCCGGCTTGTTCCAGAATGACAACGCGGTAGGAGCCGTCATCGACGCGTGCGTAGGCTCCTGCCGGAACGATCTCTCCGGCTTTCCACAGCTCTTGCTGACATTCTTCACATTTCATGGGAAGCTCCTTTTTGTCTCTCTTACTTCTCCGCATCAGTTTACTGATGAGCATGGCTCCTCTGCTTTCCCTTCCCTCTATTATACCTGGCTGCTCATCGTGTCGTTTTATCGTGATATGATACATTCCTACTCATTATTGTAATCCGAAAAGGAGAGGCTTTGGGTCAAAGCATAGTCACAGGATAGTCACAATAGCGCTACTGCTCTGCTATATCAGAGAGCAATGTATAAAGGAGGATCAGCACGCTGCTTATTCATCAGGAGCCGAATCGTGATTGTTCTGTGACCGCAGGTGGGCCTCTCTCCGTCATTTTGGAGGTACAATCACAAGAAGAAATACATTTTACTATCGACGCCAGTCACTGTTTGCCCTGGAAGGTGCCTGTGTTCGCACTCTGGGTTTTCGTTCCCGCCTGGAACGAGCCATATAGTGCGCAAGCAGGGTGGTGATACAGGGAGGCATAACGGAGGGAAAACCTGATGATCGCTTTGAATGCTACGTTTCTCGTTGCTCCTGGATACGAGGAGCAAGCCATCGAGATCCTGCTCATGCATGTGGAGCAGGCGAAAAAAGAACCAGGTGTTCTGGTAACTCATGTATACCGCTCACGCACAGAACCGCGCCGATTCTTCATCTATCACGAACTCAACTCACAAGCTACTTTTGCCCAGCATAGCGCGACTCTGCACTATGGTAAACATATCCTAACGTCTCTTTACGGCATGCTAGAGCCAGAGAGCTTGCTCATGGACACCTATGACCTGTTGACCCCAACGGCGAGCAACGACCTTGAGCAGGCTCCCGCAGAGGAAAGCATGCATTGAACCGTTTCTAGCGGTCCCACTCCTCCTGTGTGCCTGGATGGAGATATACGAGAGCGAGCAACAGAGGGAAAAGCTGAATTGTTATTTTGCGCAGGTAGCCTGTAGCAAGAGCATCGGTAGGAGCCAGCCGCTCACCCGGCGAGTCTCCCCTATCTGGAAGCCTGCTGCGCTGACAGCCTGACCCGTATCGCGGTTCCAGTGGCAGTTTCCGGTCAGCCGTGTTGTCAGGGGAACGAGCCAATCTTGCATGAGGGCCGCGAAGCGACTGGTTGCCCGCACATGTTCGAGTAACAGGAGCGTACCTCCGGGTTTGAGCACCCGCCGTATTTCCTCAAGGCCGCGTGCCGGATCGCCAACAGAGCAAAATACCAGCGTCGCCACGACGCAATCAAATGTGCTATCGGCAAAAGGCAGCGACTCGGCGGGTGCTTGCGTTAGCGTCAGAGGCACGCGTGCCAGCGAGATCCGGTTGCGTGCATAAGCCAGCATGGTACTATCTGGCTCAACCGCCTCAACTCGCGTTACCTGCTCAGGGGCGTAGAGCGCAAAATTGAGTCCCGTACCTGCCCCAATCTCCAGCACCACGCCATGAGCCTGCGCCAGCACCTCCCGACGCAGTGGCTCAAAGAAGCGTTGTTCACCCTTCCCTCGGCTCTGCCGCTCATAAAAAGCCGCAAAACGCGGATGTTGGAAGTCCGAAAGATCTGGCTGAATACGTTGAGGTGTTTGACTCATATGATATGTTCTCCCCTCTCGCATGTGCTTACTATCACGAGATATTTCTCATAAAAAGTACGAGTGAGAGCGCGAGGGGTTGCTGCATAAGGCGTGTGGTAGGATAATGCAAGCTCAACTCTTGCCAACCGCTCTGCTTCGTGCTATTCTCGTACACATGATCTAATATGTTCCTGCTGATTAAGAGGGGGATTTTTGCGATGGTTCGGGAGGATGACGGCACAGTCCCGCAGCGTGGCACTTTGTTGAGGCGCGCCCACGAGTTGCTGGAGAGCCTGGGACAGCCTGTGCCTGAAGATTTGCTCGTGCAGCATCTTTTTGGAGCCAATGGCAATGCCCAACTCTGGAAAGTGCTCTTGCGACAGACCTTGAGAAGCTCTTCGCTTTTTGAAGAAACGAGCACGTCTGCCGAAACTGGCAATACGGAAATACAATGGTTGCTCACAGCATGGCGCAGCACGCAGAAGACGCTGGATGAGATCGAATTCGTCGTGCTGGATACTGAAACAACTGGCTTGCGACCCGGACCTGATCGCGTCATCGAAGTGGCGGGCGTGCGTTTGCGTGGTGGCGAGGTGATCGCGTCATTTCAGCATTTGATTAATCCAGGCCGTCGTATCCCTCCCTTTATTGTCAAGTTTACTGGCATTACGCAAGAGATGGTCAATGAGGCGCAGTCGGCTGCTGAGGTGTTTCCCGAATTGCAGCGTTTTGTCGATGGCGCGATTCTGGTCGGGCATAATCTCGGTTTTGATATCGGCTTTCTCTCCCATGAGGCCCGTTTGCTGGGGCAAGGATTCCCGCTTGATGGGTTGGATACCATTCCCCTTGCCCGGCGCTTTCTCCCCGGCCTGAAGCGTTTCAGGCTTGATCTGGTGGCAGAGCATTTGAAAATCCCGACGATGAATCGTCACCGGGCAATGGGCGATGCCAGAGTCACGGCAGCGATATTTTTGCGGTTGCTGGAACTGGCGCAACAGCAGGGGATAGCCACGCTGGGCCACTTGCGCCGCCGTCTGCAATTGCCGGTTGCCTGGAGCGGTGATATTGCGCAGGAAACGGTATCTACTAAAGGGAAGCTGTGGCGTGCCGATGGCAAGATTTCTCCCATCTCGGCAGTGGCAACCCGACCAACCGGCAGCCTTTTGCTCAATGGCGCATGGCGACAGAACTTTCCCACTAAACCCGGTGTCTACCTGATGAAAGATGAGCATGGGCAGGTGATTTATGTGGGGAAGGCCAAATGCCTGAAGGACCGTCTTGCCTCGTATTATAATCAGCCTCTAGGCTACACGCGCAAAATGGACGGCTTGTTGCAGAATGTGCGAGAGATTGAGACGCGCGTGCTCGGCTCCGAGCTAGAGGCGCTGCTGGTTGAGTCCCAGTTGATTAAAGCTTTGCAGCCCGCCTACAATGTGCAATTGCGCAACTATGAGCTGTATCCCTTCATCAAGGTCGATGTGCAGCATCTTTTCCCGCGCGTCTATGCTACCCGTGAAGTGGCTGCCGACGGTGCGCGTTATTTCGGTCCTTTCCGTAGTCGGCGCATGGTTGATATTACCATCGAACTGATCCAGAAAATATTTCCCGTGCGCACCTGTACGCGTAGCCTGCCACCGCAAGCGAAGCCCTCTGACCCCTGTTTGCGCCTGCACCTGCATCGCTGCCCTGGCCCATGTCGGGGGGAGGCGGACGCTGAGGCATATCATCAAGTAATCGAGGAGGTCTGCGCCTTTCTGGGTGGTGAGCGCGAAGACCTGCTTGACCGTTTGCGTCGCCAGATGTTTGAAGCATCGCAACAATTGAATTTTGAGCGTGCAGCCTGGCTACGCGATGCTATCCATAGCCTTGATGAGATATTGATTGGGCAGCAACTGATTACAGGGGCAGTCGAAGCCAACAATCTTTTCATTGTCTATCCCTCAGCCCAGGAAAACCATAACGAGATTTTCTTGATCCGGCATGGTCGTCTCGTCCAACAACGGAGCATTCCCCACGAAATAGAGGCAACGCAACAGACCGTGCGGGAGTTGCTCGCGTTCGCGGCGACGCTGGGCGAGCCTCCCTCAATCGTGGGGAAGGCCGAGGTTGACCAGATCAATATTATTAGCCGCTGGATTCATCGCCATA
>DASTZT010000372.1:0-3976 GCA_035764225.1 Ktedonobacteraceae bacterium | reverse complement strand
GAAGGGCCAGCATCCAGTAGACATTTCTCCAGCCGAAATTAATGGCGATCTGGGTGATAAGAAATGCACCTACCCCCACTCCTACAAGGGTATAACCAGCCGACACAAGCCCCTGGTTGAATGCTCGCTGAGCCGGGCGGGAAATCTTTCCCACGATGCCCTGGCCCACTGACCAGCCGACGCCATCGCCCAGGCCAATCAGGTCTCGCACGACAAACAACGAGAGGAAATCCCACGCGGCCCCAATCAGCCCACTGAAAACGGCTGCCGCGAGGATGCCGAAGAGGTAAATACGCTTCAAGCCGAGCCGGTCAGAGAGATAGCCCCCTATCAAGGTTGAGAAAGCCCAGGTAATCGAGGTACCGGAGATCAGCAGCCCGACTTGAGTGAATTGCAAGTGAAATAATGGCCTCAGGATGGGAAAGAGATACGAGATGCCGACGCGATTGAGGCCGACGAAGCCCCAAATGAGGGTCATTGCGATGACGGTCGTCCATTCAGCTTTGCGAGATAACTGCATGGTTTGGCCTCCTTGCCATTTGCACTGGAGTATGAAGCATGACGACTATCTTGTTGTAATGACGAAAGATGAGCAATCCACCTCCTTTCTTGATTGCGCTTTTGCAAACACAAATATTGGCTACGGCGCTACGCCAATGCCTTGCTCACGGACACTTGTGAGCAGGGAAGAGCGCAGCAGCCATTGACGAGCACGCTCAGCATCGTTGGCTTCATTCGCCATCTCCTGTTGCAGCCGCAGCCGCTCCTGAGGGTTCTGTTCCGCGATCAGGCGCGTGTTGCGTCCGCTGATGTTCTGGACATACTGAATGGCAACCTGACGCCGCCGTCGGGCGTATGTCTGCAACTCAGCTTCTATATCCACTGACTGATCTGCGCGTATACGGATCAGCCGCATACTCAGATCGACGGCATCGTGAATACCGCTATTGAGGCCCAGGCCGCCGAAGGGACTGTTGATATGGGCCGCATCGCCCAACAAAACGACGCGACCAGCATAAAATCTCTCCGCCACACGCTGATGAAAGCGGTAGATCATATGCTCGACGATGGGAAAATAATGCTCTGTGCGCAACGCTCTACATAAAGTACCCTGGATGCGTTGATCGCTCAGCGCCTGCTCATCCGAGATCGTCGCGGGGACCGCGTACAAAAGACGCCACGCTTCCGGCACGCGCAAGATGAAGAGAAACTCTTCAGGGTCGGAGATATAATTGACGTACGTGATATCTGGCAGGAATTGATCGAACGGCACGGGCGTGCCAACCAGCAAAAGGCGCTCCTCGAATGTCATCCCGTCAAAAGGGATACCCAGCTGCTTTCTCACGATGCTTTTCGCGCCATCCGCCCCCAGCAGAAACGGCGCACGCAAGGCATACTGACCTTCTGGCGTCTGGACGATGGCTTTCACGCCCTCGCCATCCTGCTCAAGCTCAAGCAACGTCGAGTTGAAACGCAGATCGGCCAACGGACGTTTTCGCAAGCGTTCCGCCAGAATCTGTACATAGGTTGATTGCGGACATTGCAGGCGAAAGGGATACTTCGTATCGTTTTGCAGCAGTCGAGTATCGAACTCGGCGAAAACGCCTGTGCGCCGATCTCGATACTGGATTTTGTCGGCAATTAATCCTCTTGCCAGCAGTTCCTCGGAAAGCCCTGTTGCTTCCAGCAGTTCCAGCGTGGCGGCGTGAAAGGTCGAGGCACGCCACTCGCGGCTGGGAGTGGCACTTTGTTCTAGCACAATCACAGGGATATTTTGTTGCGTGAGGATCTCAGCAACGGTCAACCCTACCGGCCCTGCGCCCACGATAACAATTGGCTCTTGTTGCATATGCAATTCGCCCATAGTGTCATAGGCTGGCGCAGAGGCCAGCCGAAGAGATACTACACAGTTTAGCTTACTGAAAAATCGCCTGTGATGGGCTGATGCCCACCATTCTCAGCAAAAGCTTCCTCGCGATACTTATCAAGGGCAACCATCACGGGAGTATCCTGAAGGGAGAAGAGGATCGCCCGGTCACCGTTTGAGGCGTTATGATGCTCGTGCCAGCACCAGCCCGGCACCACAAAGAAATCGCCTTTTTGCCACGCAAAGCGAACGCCATTGATGATGGTTGCTCCCTGGCCCTCGTGAGCGTAATACACGGCGCTACTGACCTGGCGATGCGCCCTGGTTTTGATGCCAGGTCGCAGCATCTGAATCCAGCAGGCGATAGTTTTCATCACGGAACCGCCGGTATGAGGGTTGGTAAATTCTAGCGCGACATCATCAAAGGGGCTGGCATCCACCTTAGCAAGATTGGTCAGCGCCCGCTCGGTATCGTTCCATTTATACGTAGACACGGGTGGATAAGCCTCTTTGCGAGCTTCCCAGGCTGGTCGTACCAGACCTCCACCGTACTTTAAATATTTGCCGTCTTGCAGCTCGGTAATCGGTTGTTGGGCCTGTGGATATGGCTCGAAGAAGCTGGCGTCAAGGAAGTTGTTCAGAGGAATATCCAGGCCATCCATCCAGATCGAACGATTATCAGCGTCGCTGCCATGATCGTGCCAGCACCAGGGTGGATTGAGCACGAGATCGCCGGGTTCCAGGTAGACCTTATCGCCCTCAACGGTGCTATAGCCTCCGCGCCCATCGATAATCCAGCGTACCGCCTGAGCAGTATGGCGATGAGCTGGAGCTACCTCACGCCCATTGAGCCATTGCACCGCTGCCCAGAGCGTTGGCGTGGCGTATGGCGTAGGAGCCAGCCCCGGATTCGCTAAGGCGATGGCGCGTCGGTCGCCGCCACGCTCAACGGGTACAAGGCTGCCAGCGCGTTCGGCAACATCATACAACTCGTGCCATTTCCAGAGCCAGGGTCTCGCCTTAGACCTGGGCTGCCACGGCATAATATCGCCCTCAAGCCGCCAGAGCGCCTTTAAATGGTGCGCTTCCATGTCACTATACAACGTATTCAGCTCAGCATCGCTTGTTGTCATTGACATCGTCGGCCTTTCCTTTCTGCAAGCGTTTACTACCTGACATAAATATTCATGCGCCCGATCTTCTCAATCTCAAAGGTGATAACATCCCCGCTGACGATCTTTCCCACGCCTGGAGGCGCTCCCGTTGTAATCACATCGCCCGGATTGAGCGTCATAATGCGCGAGATATACGCGATCATGGCCGGAATCTTTACCAGCATATCACCGCTATTGACGTTTTGTCTTGGCAACTCCTCTCTGCCGTTGAGCCAGAGTTTGATCCCTAGACGATGGGGATCTCCTATCTCATCAGCCGTGACCATCCAGGGGCCAATAGGCGCGAAGCCGTCGTACGACTTGCGACTGGAGCGATCTCCACTGCCCCGAACGGTGATATCAAGGACACCAGTATAGCCAAGCACATAGTCCAGAGCTTGCTCCTCAGAAATATTTTTGCCTGTCTTGCCAATAATCAGTCCCAGCTCCGACTCGTGATGGATCTCGGCATCGCCCACATCGGGCAGTTCGATGGTATCTTCTGGTCCAATAATGGCGCTGGGAGCCTTGAGAAAAACGCCAAACTCCAGCAACCACGCTTCGTAAGCGGCTCTATCGCGCATCTCCTGAATGTGAGCCGCATAATTGGAGGCTGCTGCGATAATTTTCTGGGGATGAAGAGCTGCCGCGTTCAATTTCACCGCAGAGAGTGGTACACCCTGCTCTTTAGATACAGTAGCCTCAATAGCTGGCCTGAGCTGCGTGAAATCTTTACACAGACGCAGCCACCAGTTCGCCGCATACTGATTATCCCAATATGGCAAAGCGGCAGTAGCATCATAAATGCGCTCCTCGACAACAACGCCCAGGCGGTTGCCATTAAACAATGCCAGTTTCACGCCCTCGTCTCCTATTTTCTTAAATTTCGCGTATACGATATCACTGTTAAAAAATTATACATACAGTTAAATAGGGTCTGTCAAGAGCAAAATGC
>DASTZT010000371.1:0-7181 GCA_035764225.1 Ktedonobacteraceae bacterium | reverse complement strand
CTGGTTCCGACAGGCAATTTTTCTGGCTTTGACGGTTGGCGCTGGCAACGGCATCAACGCCTTGATTGGCGATCTTGTCGTGCGTCCACGTCCCAGTTCAAAGCTCATCCATGTTGACACACCCCTTATGTTCAATAGCTTTCCTTCCGGTCACACCGAGCATGACGTGGTTTTTTATGGCTTTCTGCTTTTTCTGAGCTTTACAAAACCAGTGCGCACATGGCGGTATCGCTGGCTATTAGTCCCCTTCCAGATTTTCGCCGCGCTTGCGATCCTCGCCATTGGCTACTCACGCATTCTTGAAGGCGAGCACTGGCTCTCAGACGTGTTGGCGGGATACCTCTCAGGCATACTCTGGCTATCCCTCTTCATCTTCCTCTACCATCGCACCACGCGGTGGCTGGCTCAGCGACACGCCAGGCAACAACAGCAAAAGGTCGATACCCAAAAATCTTTCGCTGATTAGCAGCATCAGACACTCAAGCGTATATTCGCCATTCACAAAACCACCATAAAGCCTAAAAACTGGCTGCTCTACTTTTATGAAGGAGCAGCCAGTTTTTGGAAACTAGAGCCTCAAACAGCTTTTTAGCTAGTCGCGACTGGTGTCGCCGTTGGCTTACCGGACTGATCGGTTGTAGAGACGGAGACAGGCTTTGGACGACTCTTCACGCCAATTACCAGCATAACCGCTTCAATAGCGGCGATAGCAATCACCAACCAGCGTGGCAGCCGGATACCAAAGAGACGATCCAGCGAGAAACGCCCTGGACCGGTCAGTATCAGCGTCAGCGCGGCCATCATGTTGGTAAGAGGCAACTCGGCTCCTCCTCTGGTGGCCCAGATTGGTTTGCCCCAGTGAGCCTTAGCCGTTGCCATAATCATTGCGCCCATCACACCTAGAGGGCCAAGCGGATGGAAGAGTCCCAGCGTGGTAAGTATACCACCGCCAAACTCGGACGTAGAGGCGACGGTGGCCCAGGAGGTTCCCGGTTTGAGGCCCAGAGACTCCAGCCAACCAGCCGTTTTTTTCAGCCCAGGCCCGCTAAACCAGCCGAAAAGTTTCTGTGAGCCATGACCAGCAATCAATCCGCCTACGCCCAATCGTAAGACTAATAGCCCCACACTCTTCACTATCCCTGCTTTTTTCCCTCTTTTGGAGCTTTCCATGCCCCTGGAGATGACAGGCATGCGCCATTTCTCCACCATAGCACGTTTCATCGTTGACGTTCCTTCCTTCCTGGGAGCTATCCTGCCACTTTACACGAAGCCAGGAGAAAAAGCGTTTCACGCCCTTTATGAAATGACCAGCTCTCCATTCCCACTCTACGGGCTAGATCGATACTACAAGAAAGCAAGCGAACGTAAGACACTGTGATATGGCCGTGATTTGATGCTTCTTGCTAGTGATTTGGCAGTGATACAGGCACATTACTATATACACAGTAGATGAAATAAAAAATCAAAGGAAAGCAAGAAGTTCCGCAAGGACGCGAAGCGCAAAAACTTTCCTTAAGGAGTAATAATCATGAGTACCTTTGTAAAAAATCTTCATCCCAAAGCTGCAACTCATATTGAGGAGCCTCCCATTGCCAGGTTCCTGTTCGCCGATACTCGTATGGCCTGGCTCTGGCTGATCGTGCGCCTCTATGTTGGCTATGAGTGGATCACCGCAAGCTGGGAAAAACTGACTGGACATTCGATTGCGTTTGGAGAGTTTGGCAAAGCTGTTGGAAGCCCCTGGGTTTTCACAGGACATGATGGCGCGGCGATGATCGGTTTCGCGAAAGGTGCCCTGGCCCAGTCAGCTGGAGCGCATCCCGCCGTTCAAGGATGGTATGCCTGGTTCCTACAGAACGTGGTTATACCGGGCGCGCCAGTATTCGCTTACCTTATCACCTTTGGTGAACTCGCTGTTGGCCTTGGATTGATCGTTGGTTGTCTGACCGGTATCGCCGCCTTCTTCGGCCTGTTCATGAACCTGAACTTCCTGCTGGCCGGTGCGGTGAGTATTAACCCCATTCTGGGTGTGTTGAGCATCTTCCTGGTGCTGGCATGGCGCGTCGCTGGCTTCTACGGAGTCGATAGCTACCTGCTTCCACTGTTGGGCACCCCCTGGACGGGCTCGTTAACAGACAGTAAGGAAACGCCAGAGCTAGTACCTGCGCTCAAATGACTTTAAGTGGGCTTACAAAAAAGGCTGATGACGAGATGCCATCAGCCTTTTTATTGTATTTTGACGCTGTAAACGCTATGATCTCTTCTCGTACGGCTGCGGTTGATAGGGACCGCTGATATGCTCAAAGCGCGGACGGTAACGCCCGCTATGATAATCCTCAGGGTTGACGCGACGAGCTGGTAACTCCTTGCCAGGAATATCGGTACAGATGAAAGCTCCGTCCCGATGCGCCGCCATCACGCCAGATACCCCCTTCTCAACCAGGCTCATCACAAGGTTGGTATAGAAAATCGCCATATGCTTGTCCTGCGCATCTGGCTCGCCACTGCGCAAGAAATAGGTCAAATCAATTGGCAGGAAGCGCACTCCAGGTAAGCGTGCTGAAAGCTGGTCGGCCAGGAATTCAGCCACATTGGCTTTTTTGCGATGACCGTAAGCATCTGCCGATCCGACTTCAGGCACCGATATCCCCAGATTCGCTCCCTCGGACAGCACGACCGTCGAGTAGTTGTGCGGATTGTGCCGATCCTGCATAATCAGTTCCGCCAGGTGATCGATATTAACCGGCACCTCTGGAATGATAAGGCGATCTGCCCAGGTGACAATGGCCGTTTCGAGCGCGGTAAAACCTGCATCGCGACCAAACATGCGGAACAATACGGTATGACGGTGCGAGCCTGCAACCGAACGCATACGATTGATAAACTCTGCGGCCCGACTGATCGCC
The DNA here is from genome assembly GCA_035764225.1 of Ktedonobacteraceae bacterium. Classification (GTDB taxonomy): domain Bacteria; phylum Chloroflexota; class Ktedonobacteria; order Ktedonobacterales; family Ktedonobacteraceae; genus DASRHT01. Next base: position 4,275 of record DASTZT010000371.1, on the reverse strand, counting down.
GTCTGAAAACCGATACAATAGTCAGTGCCCGGCACATCATTATCCATCGTTTTGGGAACACCCCAGACGGGCACCCCTTTATCAACGAGCTTTGTCGCATAGCTTAGGGTGTCATCTCCCCCAATCACCACCAGCCCATCCAGTTGGAGAAAGCTCATATTTTTCAAGACTTCCTCAGTAAGATCGACACGATCATCGGCTTGACGGCCATCCCCGTAAGCTTTGAGGTGGAGCGGCAAGTTGCCCACGCGCGTGTTTGCTGGATTGGTGCGCGTGGATTGGAGAAAGGTGCCACCATGTCTATCAATGGTACGGGTATTCAGACGAGTCAAGGGCATCAAATAACCGCTCTCCCAGGTATCAGGCTCATCCTTTTGGAAAATCAAACCCTCATATCCGCGAGAGCGGTCCAGGAAGGTAATACCCTCCCACCCGGCCCGTAATCCAAGCACACGAATCCCCATCGGTTCCGCGCGATACACTAACGCCTTGATGGCGGCATTCAACCCTGGTACATCTCCACCGCCGGTCAGCACTCCAAGCGAACGGACCGAACCGGTTATCTGTCCTGGCATGATATATCCTCTCTATTTGGCTATAGGAAATTCCTATATATAGCCTGCAAATGGTCTTTAATAGAGATTTTACCACCAGGTGGATCAACCAGATTACTATTGCCTATATCACTGCTTGCTTACTCGCCGAGAGATTTCAAAATGTCACGGCTGATTTTGCGCCCTAACTTCCCCATCTCTACACCAAAACTCGCCATATCAGCTCCAAAGTCACGCCATGCATCACTGGAGTTGAAACTCTGAGGCGTGCCGGAGCCTGAAAGCCTCAAGTTCCCGCCGACGCTGAGATCCAGCCTGGCTGAGCCATCGCCATAGACAAGATTGACAAAGCCCCCGCCTCGGCTATAGACGGTCTCTGGTCCGCTGGCATTGCCACCCACAGTAGCATGCACAGTCAGATTAGCATTTTCTGGCAATTCGATGCTGGCATTGCCACCGACATGAAAGCTCCCGCGACTCTCAGGAGAGAATCTGGCCTGCACCCTCATATTACCGCCCACCATACACGATCCCGTGAGCAATGTTCCATCCGCAAGCATATTGCCGCCCACCGTGTTGACGGCTATTTCCGCGCTTGCACTCTTGCGCACTTCGCAATTGCCCCCAACTGTCCTGCAATGGAGCGCACTTTCGACCTGCTCTACGTCCAGATCACCTCCCACTGTCCCTATAATCGCTGCTCCCACGCTTGTGACCCAGAGATTGCCGCCCACCATATCAATATCTGCCTGACCGATATCTAGCAGCGTCCCATTCCCCCCCACTCCTCTCTGCGCATGCAGATGAGGCATATGGGCTGCTCGCAGATTTCCACCTACACTCGACAATTCAGCCCCTTCGTTAATAGTCGTAAGCTCAACGCTGCCGCAGATGTCCCTCAAAGTCGCGCTTCCACCAACTTCTTTTAGTTCGACATTGCCAGCACGCTCAATCGTCGCCCCACGACTCAAGCCTGTTGCGATAATATCGGTGGTCACGGAAGCAAAGATGCGGTTGATGCTGGATGGTATCCATAACGTGAGATCGCTTTTACAGCCAGTAATCGTCAGCGTATCACCATCCTGTTGCAGCACCTCTATCGGCTCGTTGGCCGAAACGCTAATCTCCTGCTTCTCCCAGGGCTGTACATTGAGATGGCCTTCCACCCCGGTGATAATGACGCGGGGCCTTCTGCCAGTGACAGGAAATGTTTGCTCAGTCATGATGCTCTCCATTCTTCTTTGTCATTCGTGCCTCTGCATTTGCACAGTGACATGCTCTTTACAAATTTTGCTAATTTTTAGAAGTAATATGCTTCTTTTCATCACCTTCTTGCAAGATATTAACATATTAAGATAATATTTGTCAATATTACTGGCAAATTAATATATCTTATTGGAGATATTTTTAATTGTCTTTGCTGCTGTTCAGCATATGCTATACTCATAACTACCGTCAAGAAATTGCCAGCACAAAACTCCTGCCGTTTGCCCTGAAAAGACTTTTGGGAGCAATCGGTAGGAGTGGAAACTATCGTATCTCGTTAGTGTCGTGCCAGGAGAGAAAAGGCTAAAGATGCTCTAGCTGGTTTCGGTCCACTGTAAGCGCCAGGTCGGCGGATCATACGGTTCTGGCCAGTAATCCGTTTCCTTCAGGATTTTCCCATCCCGTAATTCAAAAAATGAGATAGCATACACAATCTCATCTTGATGCGCCAGTTTTACCTCCGATACGACCTGATCGCCAGTAGCAATCAGTTTGAGGATAGTCACTTGCCACTGCCCTGGATAGTGCTTATTAATGGTGACGAAATTCTCTCTCCCACGAATCCTCTCGCCCGTCTGAGGCCAATAACCAACATAATCTCGGTGAAGAAGTTCTCCCGCCGCATCAAAGTTCAAATCATCAAAGGCTTTCCAAAGGTTTCTGACAACCTGGAGATTCTCTTGTTCACTCATCTTTATGTGCATCCCTTCTTTACATGATGAATGCACTCTATTGTAGAACATTGCGGATTATCATGACAATAGGGGAAAACAAAAAGATTTGCAACCGCACAAGTATTATGTAGAGTCGGCCAGACCAGGCAAAGATGTGATTTAATGAAGAGGTGATCTCATCATCAGAACGACAGAGAAGAAAATAGCCAGGGAACTATCCCGCCATTCGCATGAACAAGGAGCTGAAGCCGTGAAGGACCGTTTGTATCTCACTGGCGCTCAGGCGCTGATCGCCACCTTACGCGCATCCAACATTGACACTATTTTTGGCATTCCTGGCGTGCATACTTTACCTATTTATGACGTGATGCGCAACGAATCCAATTTCCGGCATATCCTTGCACGCCACGAGCAGGGAGCTGGCTTTATGGCCGAGGGATATGCACGCGTCGCCGGGCGTCCAGGGGTCGTCTGTACGATTACGGGACCGGGCGTTACCAATGTAGCAACCCCCGTTGCCAGCGCCTACTCCGATTCAATCCCTTTGCTTGTTATCAGCACCGATCTACCCAGAGCCTCGCAGGGCCGAGCGCATGGCGAACTACACGAACTGAAAGATCAGCTTGGCATGATGGCCGCATTGGCTGGCTGGACACGAGCGGTCGCCCATGTCGAGGAAATCCCTGAGGCACTTCACGATGCGCTACGAGCAATGCATCTGGGACGCTCACGCGGAGCCTACCTACAAATCCCGCTCGATCTGCTGGAAGCTGCAGCCGATGTAGCCATCCCTACATCAGGAGAGTTTGCGCCGCCTCGCCCTGCCCAAAACGCCATTACTGCCGCAGCAGACCTGCTCCGGGCCGCCAAAAAACCACTGATTATCGCAGGTGCAGGCGTCACTTTTGCCAACGCCAACCAGCAGCTCCTCCAAATTGCAGAGCTGCTCCAGGCTCCCATTTTACTCGGCGGCAAGAGCCATGACGCTGCTCCAACGGATCATCCGCTCGTTATTGCGACGGCTGGCTATATACCGAGCGAGCTGCGTACCTTCATTGAGACAGCCGACGTAGCTCTGGTTGTCGGCAGCAAGCTCGGCGCAGTACGCACAGGGGATCGGCAACTTCCACTGCCTGCTCATACGATCCAGATCGACATCGATCCGGCTGAAATTGGTCGCAATTATCCTGTTTCGCTCGGCATTGCTGGCGATGCTCGACTGGCGCTCGAAGCTCTGCTAGAGGCGTTGCAAGATCATCCTGGCGAGCATCCATCCCCCAACGCCGAGATTGCGGCAATTTGCCAGGCGATGCGCGAGCGAACGCGCCGCGTCTTCGGAGAGGCAACGCACCTGCTGGACGGCGTACGCGAAGCATTGCCTCGCAATGGCATTATCGTCGCAGATATGACGATGCTGGGCTATGCTAGCGAACAATATTTACCAATGTACGAGCCACGAACGTATATCCATCCCGCCGAACTCTGCACCATCGGCTGCGGACTACCTCTGGCAATTGGGGCCAAAGTAGCGGCTCCAGAGCGTCCTGTGGTGGCGTTCTGTGGCGATGGCGGCTTTCTGCTCAACGTGGGCGAGCTGGCAACCGCCGTCCAGGAACAGATCCCTGTGGTAGTCGTTATCTTCAATGATTCAACCTATACCGCTGTCAAAAACGATCAGCGCAGGCGCTTCGGCGGGCGCTATATCGCTACGGATCTGCTCGCTCCCGATTATGTCGTAATGGCCCGTTCCTTCCACGCCGATGGCATATACACGGAAAGTC
>DASTZT010000370.1:0-17854 GCA_035764225.1 Ktedonobacteraceae bacterium | reverse complement strand
AGGCGGACTGTCCCAGATTGTTGACGATCACGACATGGCGGAGATATTTGAGGTTGGAGCGGATCGATTGGATGGTTTGCCAGATGGAGGCATGGATAAGCAGAACGCGGGCGCGACTATCGTTGAGCATGTAGATATAGTCATCGGGACGAAGCATCGTGTTAATCGGGAGGGCGACCGCGCCAATTTTGATCGCGCCAAAGAAGGCGGAGGCAAACTGCGGCGAGTCAAGTAAAATCAGGGCCACGCGCTGTTCCAGATCGACGCCGAGGTCAAGTAAACCATTGCCAATGCGGTTCGCCAGCTCGGCAATCTGGGCGTAGGTATACGACTGACCTTCGTGGTAGACGGCAACGTTTGTTCCTCGCCCTTCGGCAAGGTGCCGATCTAAGAATGTATCGGAGACGTTAAGCTGGTCTGGCAGGACAATATCGGGAACGGTGGTGTCGGCTAACGGCTTTTCGTAAAGCATCGGTACACCTCTTTCTGTGGGCTACGCTGCAAAAACGCTGATGAACCAGGGAACGTTGCTCCTATTGTACCAAAACTCGGCAATCGTTGCTCAGTCGAGAGGATGGCGACGCAGTAAGCAAAGAAACTCGCGGTTGCCGTCGCGTCCCAGAATAGGGGATTCGATGGTGTCCTGCACGGTAAATGGCGTATGCAGCGGTATCCATTCCTGCAACTCTTGCAGCACGCGACGATGTACTGCCGGATCGCTGATGACTCCCGCGCCGCGATCCACTTCGGCTTTGCCCGCCTCGAATTGCGGTTTGATCAGCGTCACCACCCAGATATCGGGAGAGGGTATGAGCAGGGGAGCCAGAGGAGGCAGCACGAGGCGCAATGAGATGAAGGAGACATCAATCGTGGCACAGTGCGCCAACTCTGGCAGTGTGGTGAGATGACGAATATTTGTACGCTCCATAACGATGACTCGCGGATCATTGCGCAGTGACCATGCCAGTTGTCCATGCCCAACATCAACGGCATAGACGCGGTTGGCTCCTCGCTCCAGCAGGCACTGCGTAAAGCCGCCAGTGGACGCGCCAATATCGATGGCTATCAAGTCCTGCGGATCGAGCTGAAAGGCATCAAGCGCCTTCTCAAGTTTCAGCCCGCCCCGGCTAACATACTTGAGTTCAGGCGCTACCTCAGCCAGACGGCACTCCGTCTCCAGCGGGATCAGCGTTCCCGGCTTATCGACCATCCGCTCCCCCACATAAACCTGCCCCGCCATAATCAGGGCGCGGGCGCGTTCCCGGCTCTGCACCAGCCCGCGCCGCACCAGCGCCACATCCAACCGCTCTTTATTCGCAGCCATACATCCCTTTCCCGAAACCGTCGTACCGACCTGATTGCATCGCGTCCAATTTATTGACTCCCCTCGATCTCGTTGCGCTTCCCGCCGAAAGGATCAGATATTGCCAGCAGGGCAAGCCAGCAGGGCAAGCGCAAGGCCCCTTCCTCCCCCATGCCACCGCCCCTTGCCCCTACCTCGTTGCGCTTCTCGCCGAAAAGATCAGGTATTGCCAGCAGGGCAAGCGCAAGGCCCCTTCCTCCCCTCACCAACCTCCCCTTGCCCCTACCCACGTTCGTTCCCCCCAACCAACCGAAACCCGCAACGGACGCACCGGTTGTAGGGGCAAGGGGCGGGGCATGAGGGGTTGTGGGGGCCTCGCGCTTGCCCTGCTTGCTTCCAGTTCCCCTCTTGATTTGCCAAAAAACATCAGCGGACGCGCTCAATCGCGTCGTCACAAAGGGGGCCGTCGTGTTTTGCCTCTTTCCTTACGAATGGTGATAGGTCAGCGCCCCTGCGCCAACCAGCCCCACGTTGGCACCGAGTTCGGCTAGCACGATGCGCACGGCCTCGTAGGGGACGCGCATGGCCCGTTGCTCTACGATGTGTCTGGCCGGGTCCAGCAATATTGCTCCCATCTGCGTCACGCCGCCACCCAGGATAATCAGTTCCGGGTTGAAGATGTGAATAATATTCACCAGCCCGACGCCCAACGCCTCCGCCGCTCTGGCAATAATGTCGCGTGCCAGAGGAATCCCGGCCTCAGCTGCCATCGCTACTGTACGGGCGCTGACGTGGATGGTTGAAGCCGTCTCAAGCTCTTCTTCAGAGGTGGGCTTTTGCTGCGTGAGGGCAAAGGAGAGCAGGTCGTCACCTTTGCCCATCGCGATCATTTCATTGGCGCGACGGCCTATCGCCGTACCGGAGGTAATCGCCTCCAGACAACCGATATTGCCGCAATTGCAACGCTCTCCCCGCCAATCAATCGTCATATGTCCAAGCTCTGCCGCTGTGCCCGAAACGCCTTCAAGAATCTTGCCGCCGGAGATAATGCCGCCGCCAATGCCCGTACTGATCGTCATATAGACCATTTCTTTGCTGCCACGACCCGCGCCAAACATGTATTCGCCAAGAGCTGCCGTATTGGCGTCGTTCTCAACGAAGATCGGCACATTGAACTGGTGCGCGAAAAGATCCTTGAGCGGGACATGATCCCAGCCGGGCAAATTGGGCGGAGCAAACACAACTCCGGTCCGATTGTCGAGCGGGCCGGGCGCAGCAATGCCTATCCCTTTCACCGCGCTCAGCGTGACATCTGCCTCTGCCAGCGCCTGTTCGACCGCTTGAAAGATGCGTGGCATGATGCGCTCAGGCGTCGGATTCTCTCCTGTGAGCAATCCCACGCGCGATTTTAAGCTTGCGCCCTGCAACACTGCCGTGCGGATCTGCGTCCCTCCCAGGTCTACGCCGATGACCAGGGGAAAATGGTCGGACGAATTTATCTGAGCATTACCAGTCAACCTTGCATCCTCTTCCTTCATGGGTTTGCTCCCAATCTAGTTTTGCTAGATCATATCTCATTTGCGGAAGTGGGGCAAGACTCGACGCACAGCCGCAACTCTGTTATAATGAAGGCAACATTGTAGAACACTAGTTTCATGCGGGAGTCGGACATGAAGGATCGCCTCGTTTCGCCCCATATGAGCGAAGAGGAACAGATTATTGAGGGAAGCCTTCGCCCTCGTCGCCTGGCAGAATATATTGGGCAAGAGAAAATTAAAAGTAATCTCAGTATACTATTGGAAGCGGCTCGCAAGCGTGATGAATCGGTCGATCACGTTCTGCTCTATGGGCCGCCTGGATTAGGTAAAACCACCCTTTGTAATATCATTGCCGCCGAGATGGGCGTGAGCATGAAAACCACTTCTGGCCCCGCTATTGAGCACGCGGGCGATCTGGCCTCGATCCTGACATCGCTCCAACCTGGCGAAGTGTTGTTCATCGACGAGATTCATCGCCTGGCCCGTGCCGTGGAGGAGCGGCTGTATTCGGCAATGGAAGATTTTGCTTTGGATGTGATGATCGGCAAAGGACCGAGCGCACGGGCGTTGCGACTGACGCTTCCCCCCTTCACGGTTGTGGGAGCCACTACGCGCGTCGGCTCACTAACGGCTCCTCTGCGTGATCGCTTCGGGGCTATTTACCGCATGGAATACTATAGCTCAGATGCGTTGCAGCAGATTTTGCATCGCTCGGCGCGTATTCTCAAAGTTCCAGTGGAGGCTGACGGCGTGGATGAGATCGCCAGCCGCGCTCGTGGCACGCCTCGTATCGTCAACCGTTTGCTCAAACGTGTGCGCGACTTTGCTCAGGTGCGGGCGGATGGCGTGATTACCAGGGAAGTAGCACAAGCGGCCCTGGATGCGATGGAGGTTGACGAGATCGGGCTGGACCAGACCGACCGCAATATGCTGCTGACAATCATTCAGAAGTTTAATGGCGGTCCCGTCGGTCTGGATACCCTGGCGGCAAGTACTAGCGAGGATTCAGAGACGATTGAGGATGTGTACGAACCATATCTGCTGCAACTGGGCTTTATCGCTCGTACGCCGCGTGGGCGAGTCGCGATGCGGGCAGCCTATGAGCACCTCAAGCTAGTGCCCCCAGGTGGAGAAAATGGAACAGGTTTGTGGACGACAGCTCCTTGAAAATAAGTGATTTTGATTATGATTTACCGCCAGAACTGATCGCGCAAACGCCGATAGAGCCGCGTGATGCCTCGCGTTTGCTGGTGGCACAACGTCACTCTGGGCAGCTAGAACATCGGCATTTTCGCGATATCGGAACATATCTGCGACCCGGCGATCTACTTATCGCCAATCAGAGCAGAGTGATCCCCGCTCGCTTGCTGGGCCATAGAGTGGGAAGCGGTGGCGCTGTCGAGGTGCTGCTGCTGGCAGAACGGCCCGATCTTGGGCGCGATTGCTGGGAAACGCTGGTGCGTCCCGGTCGCCGCTTGCGTGAAGGCGCATTGATTGCTTTCGACGATGAGGCGGGGCAGACGCGTTTACAGGCTGAGATCTTGCAACGAACCGAGGCGGGCGGGCGTGTTGTGCGTTTCTCCGTGATGGGATCTGAGGCCGAGAATAGCGATCCTTATAGCGTGCTGGCGGTGCGCAACGTCATCGACGAGTTGGGGCATATGCCGCTCCCGCCCTATATTCATGAGCGGTTACATGATCCCGAACGCTATCAGACAGTCTATGCGCGTATTCGCGGTTCGGCGGCTGCTCCTACGGCTGGCCTGCACTTCACGCCCCAATTGTTAGAGCAACTGCGTCACCAGGGGATACGCATCGGCTTTGTTACGTTGCATGTGGGGCTGGATACCTTCCGCCCGGTCGAGTGCGAGGACGTGAGCGAGCATAAGATGCATAGCGAAGCCTTCGAGCTAGATGCTCCCACGGCAGAATTAATCAATGAGACTCGTAAAGCAGGCGGGCGCGTCGTCGCTGTCGGCACAACTTCTGTGCGGGTGCTGGAAAGCGTGGCCTCGTTCTGCAATGGGCGCATCGAGCCGTATCAAGGGCAGACGCGCCTTTTTATCACGCCAGGCTATCATTATCAAGCTGTAGATGCTCTGATCACCAACTTCCATCTGCCCCGCTCAACCTTGCTCCTCCTGGTCAGTGCTTTTATGGGCAAGGAGCTGATGGAGCGAGCCTATCAAGAGGCTATACGCGAGCACTATCGTTTCTTTAGCTTTGGCGATGCCATGCTCATACTCTAACTTTTGTCGGCTCGTGTCGCTAGCGGCGCATATACTCATCAGGCATGTTGACGCTGCGATAAAAGAACTCTGAAGCTCTTTGCTCCCTGTGTATGCTTCCGGCACGAGCCAACAGCAATCCTCCGATAAAAATAATCCCTGCTAATACCACTCCTGCTATTATCACGACAAAGATGGGGATTGGAGGAGTTACAATCGCTACCGTACTTGCCACTGCCATAGCCTGATCCTTTCACCATGTAAGAATGTCAACCCTTATATTCTTAACGTATTATGTCAAACGCTCTAACAGAGGCATGGCATGTCTGGTATAAAAATCTGGTCGCTCCTGCTTCAGCCAGCGTAAGGGAGCGAGCAACTCCGATGGGAGGTTAAGTTCTAGAGCGCGATCCAGCATGATTACCGCCTCTTGATCGCGTTGCAGCGAGGCGCAGACCAGGCCCTTCCAGAAATAGGCTCCCCACTTCGCTTCATCTAAGCGGATGGCGTGTTCGATCTTCGTGAGAGCCTCCTGGGGATCATTGCGTAGCCATAAAGCCACGCCTCGACACAGGTAGGCATCGTAATCTTCTGGATCGGCCTGGGCGATTTCCTCCAACCGCTCCGGCATAGTGGAATCAGGGCGTTTCAGGCACATTTCGATCCACTGGGCCATCCAGCCATGATCGACGTGCGAGGCGTCGAGCTGCCAGCTGTGATGGCAATCTTCGCGTGCCTGCTTGATATTATGCAAACGCAACTGTGCTTCGCCGCGATTGTTGTACGCGCAGGCGAAATCAGGCAGCAAGGCAATCACGCGGTTGAAGTCCTCAATGGCCTGAGCGAGATGGTTCAGATGGAGCGAGATCGTTCCCCGGTAAAAAATCGCCTGGGTATCATCGGGGTCGCGCCGCAAAATCTGGTTGTAGTCCTCAATCGCTTCCTGGAACCGATGCAAACTATAATAGATTTCTGCTCGATCTTTATAGATAGTGGTCAATGAAGAATCCAGCGCAAGCGCCTGATTATAATCGATCAGCGCCTGAATGGGCTGTTCGCAGCAAGCATACGAGATGCCCCGATTGTAATGGACGATGGCGAGCGAGGGATCGAGTTCGAGGGCCGAGCTAAAATCGACAATGGCCTCCGCATACATACCGAGCTGACGATAGGCTTCACCGCGATTATTGTAGGTGAAAGCGATGGCGGGACTGAGCTTAAGAGCCTCATTGTATTGCTCAATGGCCTTGAAAGATTGTCCATTATCGGTCAGAGCCGCGCCAAGCCTGTTCAAAATAATAATATCGTCTGGATAGAATAACAGGGCGCGTTCAAAGTCAGCGATGGACGCGTCAAACTTTTTCAGCGCGGCATAAGCCTGTCCCCTGCTCCCGTATGCTCCAATATTGCCAGCTTGCTCAGGCTCTTGTGCGATGGCTCTATCCAGATTCAGGATCGCCTGCTCGTGTTCTTCCAATGCCAGATAAGAGATGCCTCGACCTACAAGAGCCTGAATGTCATTGGGCTTGAGCTTGAGGGTCATACTAAAATCTTTGATAGCCTGGCGTTGCTCTCCCAGCATATAGTGGGTGATGCCACGCTGATAATAGGTCGTGACATAATTGGGCTGAAGCTGTAGAGCACGGTCAAAATCGTTGAGGGCGCGTGGGAAGTCGCTGAGTTTGCGGTAAATAAGAGCGCGATTATAATAAGCCGCGGCATCATCGGGCCTCTTCACAATAGCGCGGCTAAATTCGGTCAGGGCCTGCTGGTGATTGCCTTGCAAAGCGTATTCCGCGCCGCGTTTATTGTGGTCAATGATGTCATCGGAGCTCATGCACTGTTTCTCCTTCAATCATGGCTATGGCGGTCAGTATGTGATCCAATACAGCTCTCCTCCTGGGGGGAAGGGGAGAGCCGCGACGCTCCCAAAAATAGCAGTATGTAAAGCTAGTGAGTGTGCCAGTCGAAGCAAATAGTAACGCAGGTAATGAAAGCTGCTGACTGACCAGCAACATAATATTCGATAGCCTGTTTACTGTCAACTTTATTGGGAATTTAGAGGATAATAGTTATTTCTCTTTACTGGGGATGCGAAGGTGCCAATCCCAGGCTTTTTCTCTGCTCCTTGCCCCTTACTAGCGATGCAAAGATACCAATGGCCGCGATGGCCGCACTGACAATGAATGTGATCTGGAAGCTGTAGACGAAGATTTGCTGTAACTGGCTCACATCCTGGTTGGCGTGGGTTAGCATCAGCAGACGACCAGCTTGCGCACCTCCCAGACTGGCGAAGATGGTGCCAGCCAGCGCCACGCTTAAGCTTTGTCCCACCGTGCGACCGGTTGCCAGGAAGCCGGAAGCAACGCCCTGTCGCTGGCGTGGGGCCGATCCCAGCAGGGCACTATTATTCGGTGATTGAAATATCGCCTGTCCTGCCCCCGTAACCATGAGCCGCCAGACGATATCCCAGATCGAACTTTGCTCGTTCAGTTGACCAATCAGCACCAGCCCGATGCAAGCTAACGTCAACCCTCCTGCCGCCAGCCAGCGAGTGCCAAAGCGATCCGCCAGGGAGCCGCTAAATGGCGCGATGATAGCCAGCGTGATCGGGAATGGCGTGAGTAGCAGTCCAGCCTTCTCGGTTGAAAAACCGCGTAGCTCCTCGAAATAGAAGGGGAGCATAAAGCCGACGGCGAAAAGCGCCAGGAAGCTCAGAATCAGGCTCAAGTTGGCCGAGAGAAAGACGCGATTATGGAACAACGACAGGTCGATAATCGGATCGGCTACATGCTTTTCAACAATGGGCAAGATTACGATGCTGGTTATGCCTATCACCAGCAAGCCGATCAGCAGCGGCGAACTCCATCCCAACTCCTGTCCAAAAGACAATCCGGCGGTAATAGCGGCCAGCCCAACCGCTAGCAAGGTCGCTCCCCAGGGATCGAAGCGGCCTTTCGAGCGGCGCATTTGTTCAGTCAGCACGCGCAATGTTGCGATGAGGCCGATAATGCCGATTGGTACGTTCACGTAGAAGATCCAGCGCCAGGAGAGATAAGCCGTGATAAGCCCGCCCAGCGTCGGTCCAACGCTGACGCCGAGTGCTACCACGATGGCATTGAGGCCAAGCGCCTTACCGCGCTCATTGGCCGGGAATGCGCTGGTGAGGAGTGCCGGGCTGATTGCCATCAGGAGAGCGCCGCCTAAGCCTTGCAAGGCCCGCGCAGCGATTAAGAAAACGAGCCAGGGAGAGGCCCCGCAAAGGGCAGAGCCTGTGGTGAAGACGATCAGTCCAGCAGTCCAGACTACCTTGCGCCCGACCATATCCGCCAACCGTCCCGCAGTGAGCAGTGCTGCCGCCGTAGCGACAAGGTAAGCGATGATGACCCATTCGACCGCACCACCAAGAGGGACTTTAAAGTATTGTGCTATCGTCGGCAAGCTGATATTGACAATGGAAGAGTCAAGCGTCGCCATAAAAACGCCAATGGCGACAATTGCCATCACCGCCCACTTCCCAGCTTGCTCTCTCCCTTCTACCACTACCTCAGCAGGAGCGTAGCTGGCGCGTGCCTGCTCAGGCTGCCGGACGCTGGCACCCATTTTTCCAACGATTTCTGATCTGCTCTCCTGTCGTTTCATGGCGATCCCCGTCTTCTAGTGAACTGTCTCTGATCGTATAGCCTTACTACGCATCCTACAAAAAAAGTGTTTCCAGCGATGAGTTTCTATGCAGCTGCTCTACAATTCAACAGCTCTTAACTACGCAAAAAGAAATAGATAGTCAAAACGATCCCAACGGTAATAACAAAGAGCCGCACCCATTTGGGAGCAATTTTGCGTGCATAGTAGGCTCCGCCATAGCCACCCAGGATCGCGCCAAAAATCATCAAGATAGCCTCAGGCCACACAACCGCTCCTGCGATAATAAATGTGACCACCGCGATTCCGTTGATGCAACTGGCGAGCAGGGTCTTGAGCGCGTTCATTTCATGAATATTATCTAACCCCATCATTGCCAGCGTTGTCAGCATGAGAATGCCGATGCCACCGCCAAAATAGCCGCCGTAGATGGCGATAATCAATTGGGCCGCTGATACGCCAATAAGCGCACGCCGCGAGGATGGAGTTTTGTCTATAGAGCGCGTTCGTAGCCGGGCCGTGATCGGTCCGCTAAACGCGAAGAGCAGCGTTGCCAACAACAGCAAATAGGGGATCAGGCGCACGAAAACCGCTTGTGAAGTTTTGAGCAGCAAGATAGCTCCGAGCACGCCGCCGATCAAGCTGATGCCAACAAGCAGGAAGAGCAGGTCGCGCCTCTGCTTTATCAATTCGCGTCGGTACGCGCCAACGCTGGCAACAATGCCCGGCCACAAAGCTACCGTGCTGGTGGCATTGGCCTGAATTGCTGAGATGCCCGTTACTATCAACGATGGGAAGGTGAAGAAACTGCCTCCACCCGCCACCGCGTTAAGTATGCCGCCCAGTACGGAGGCAGCGAACAAAATAAGTATTTGTAACAATGTCATCAAAAAAACCTCTAGCTGATGCGGAGTATACTATTGTCCTTTAACTATATCACGTATCCTTGATGCAAGATGATTGCTGAGGCACAGCCATGATTCGCGGTTAGGTGTCCAATTTTCGGATCATATCCCCAGCAGGGCAAGCGCGAGGCCCCTACCCAGCTGCCACCCGGCCCCTTGCCCCTACCAGCGTCCGTCCCGCCATCGTCGAGCCCGTTCCACGATAATTTTTTTGGAATGGCAGATCGTGGGGAACGGTAGGGGCAAGGAGCGGTGGTTGGGATGGGCGGGGGCCTCGCGCTTGCCCTGCTGGGGGAAGGACAGGGGTGTGGGAAGGACGGACAATGAATTGGACGCGATCAATCGCGTCGCCACGAAATTTCAAAGATATCAGGGAAACACGATGGTAGGGGCAAGGGGCGGCGGTTGGGATGGGCGGGGGCCTCGCGCTTGCCCTGGTTGGGGCGAACTAGTAGTAAAAACAAAATCGCTCGTCGGTATTCTTGTATACAACAATTGCTTAAGCAAGCAATAGCATAATTTTGCTTCTTTCATCTCTTGACTTTCTATATAATCTCAAGTATACTGGAAATGTAGCAAGCAAGCGGCTAACACAAAAGAAACGCCCAGCCACTTCCTACGGTTAGTGAGCGTCGTCCCCTGTAAATCCTCCCTGTATTGAGCCTGTTCCCTCCACAGGTGTTACTCCGCACCTGCCAGCAGTTCCCTGCTCCTCCTTTGATGGAGGCTTCTCTGATCTCTTCGCGTCCATACTTGCTCTGTTGCTGGGGTTCGCGAAAAGATCAGGGGAGCCTCTCCCCTCTCCCTGACGCAAAGCCATTTCCTCCCACTCGGTATCATGACAATAGGTACTGATAACACTAACGGGGGGAGTTTGTATGGATACATCGGATGCACCTTCAGCGAGTCCTGCGCGCTTTTCTGATTTATACAAAGGGGACAAAGTAGCCTCATCCTCAAATCATCCTGTCCAACACGCTACATTGCCGGAAATGCTATATAGTCTCTCTAGCCTGACTACGCTGTGTGAAATTGGACTGATGAGCGCGGCGACGAGCGCAATCTCTGAACTCTACCAGCATATCCTGACTCATCTGCGGCGCGTCATTAGCGCGGATGATGCCTGTCTGTTGCTCTATCATCCTCCCCAGCGCCGCTTTATTGCTGTTGCCAGCCAGGGAGAAAAATTGTCCGGTGTATTGCTTGACTCCGCTATCGATAGCGCCGTGATGGAGCAACAGGCCGGGCGAGGTCCCGGAGAAACGCTTTCAACCATCCAAATCGATTCCCAATGCGTGGCGCTGGTGACGTTGAGCTACAATCATGCGCTCATCGGCGTCGTTGCTCTGGCTGTCCCTGCTGGGAGCGATTTGTATCATGAGCGTGAGTTATTGCTGATGTATCTGGGCAATATCGCTGCTTTGCTTTTGCGCAACTACGATCTGCAAAGCGAGGCCCAGAAAGAACTGCTCGAACAGGAGCGCAGCCGTATCGCGCGCGATATTCACGATGGCGCGGCTCAGCAGATCGCCCACGTCCTGTACAGACTCGAATTCATCCAGCAAGTGCTGGAAAAGCAGCCACAACCGCAGGTGCTTCCCGATCTCAAAAAAGTTTATCACACGCTGCAAAATTGCTTGAATGAACTGCGTCATAGCATCTCGTCCCTGCTGCCTCTGCCAGTGGAGGAACAAGGCTTTATCGCCGCCCTCAAAGCCTTGATCGATGAGTACACCTTGCAGCATACCAATATGCGCATCACCTATGAGATTGACGCACCACATTTGCTGCCATCGCGGCTGGAAGCTCCTATTTACCGCTTTATTCAAGAGGCGTTAAACAATGTGCTCAAACATGCCCATGCTACCAATGTCAACATTCGTGTGCGCGTTTTAACCGATACACTGCTGGTCGAAGTTGAGGATAACGGTATCGGCTTCCAGCCTGAGCAAGTTATCAGCCGAATTGGAGGCAGGGATAGCTTACATCTTGGTCTGAGTGGGATGCGCGAACGGGTCCGCGATGCCGGTGGGGACTGGGAGCTTCAGAGCCATCCAGGTCAAGGCACGACCGTCAAATCTCGCTTCCCTCTGGCTCACGCTGTTTCCAGGTTGACGCAGCGTGAGCTAGAGGTGCTTCTCCTGGTAACGGAGGGGCTATCCAATCGCCAGATTGCTCAGCACCTGACGATTAGCAGCGAAACGGTAAAAACGCATCTTCACCATATTATGCAGAAGTTGCAGGCGAAGGATCGAACACAGGCCGCCGTTCTCGCTGCTCGTCAGGGATGGCTCTGAAGCGTGCTGCCCATAGCCTGAGCGAGTTTCCTTACATCCAACCATCCGGGATCAGGCCGTGCCGGAGCGCAAAAATAGCCACCTGAGTACGATCCCGCAAATGCAATTTTTGGAAAACGATGGAGAGGTAATTCTTGACCGTCTTCTCCGAATAAGATAGCTGTGCCGCGATCTCTTTATTGCTCATACCGGTTGCTACATAGCGCACAATTTCCAGCTCTTTCTCAGAGAGCATGCCCAGCTTCCGGCTGCCCGTGTTCGTATCGGATAGGCGGCGTACCTCGTTCACGATGGCTCCAGTCATGCCGGGTGCCAGCGCCATCCCACCGGCGTGAACGGCTCGAATAGCCTCGGCTACCTGCTGGGCTGAGGCGCTTTTGGGCACGTAGCCCCTGGCCCCGTTCTTCATCGCCTGCACAATTTGCTGATCCTGATGGTGCATTGTCAGCATAATTACTGCGGTATAAGGAAACTCGGTGGTGATCTGGCGCGTGACGGCAATGCCATCTATGATGGGCATATTAATATCCATTAACACGACATCAGGCTGCAATTGACGCGTTTTATTGAGCGCCTCGAAGCCATCCGCCGCCTCGCCAACCACCTGAATATCCTGCTCCAGCTCGAATAATTGGCGTAGCCCTTCCCTCATCAGGGTATGGTCGTCCACAAGCAGCACGCTGATTACATGGAGACGTTGGGTCATCAGGGCGGTCCCATGATCTTCTACCGTGATCGTTTCGCGTGTTTCCTGGCTCACGCTTGAAACCAGTATGGTGGGAGCGGGCGATTCTGTCGTCACCAGTGGATAGCGTCTATTATTTATGTTTGCGTGTCGCATAACGACTCCTTCGACATCTCTGGAAAATCATGAAGGGCAAGACCTACCTCTATTTGTGTCTGCCTTTCTGAGGTAGAATGGTAAAAGCACACAAGGCTTGCTCTTTCTTTAGTATAGCAAGCATGGATGATATTACGTCACCTGCCTGGGGGATTTTTTGTCCGCTTTGTATCTTTGAGCCAGAGCGTTTAAGCTAAAAAATGTAGCGTAGGAGAAAGGATTTTTTTGTGCGATGGAAACAGTGACCACCGAAGCACAGATACTGTCGCTGGTGCATGCTGAGGTCCGACAGCGTTTTATGCAGATAGATGATCTGGCGCATGGTTGGGAGCATGTCAGTAGGGTGTATACGCTTGCGCAGTATATCGCGGAGCGCGAAGGGGCCAATGGTTTTATTGCTGCGATGGCCGCTCTGATGCATGATCTGGGCCGTACCGCTAGTCAGGAAGGCAGCGTGCATCATGCCGATCTTTCAATCACACTCGCGACCGCAATACTCAAGCGATATCAGCTTCGCGCCGATCAGCAAAAGGAGATTCTGCACGCCATTCTTGCCCATAGTTTTAGCCGGGGAGTTAAGCCAGAAACCCTGGAAGCCTGCGTTGTGCGCGACGCTGATCGACTCGACGCGCTTGGCGCTATCGGGATCATGCGCTGGGCGATCACAGGAACAGTGCGGCATACGCCGGAGACGCTCACATATCACCCCGACGATCCCTTTGCCGAGCAACACGCGCTTGATGATAGCCGTTATATGCTCGATCATTTCTATGCCAAATTGCTCAAACTTGGCGAGACCATGATGACAGAGACCGGACGCGCCCTGGCCCATCGCCGCACTGCCTTTATGCGCATCTATTTGTCCGAATTTGCAGGAGAATTGAAAATATGATGAACCGCTGCCTGCTCCTACAACCCCGTGTGATTGCTCTAGATAGCCGCTTTGATGGCCGCGAGCTGCTGCGTATGCTGCTGGTCGTGTGCTGGCAGCACATTTACCATCTGATAGAACTTCAGCGTACCCCAGGCGGGATGGCGGAAAGGCCGTTCCCAGCCCTCGTCAGGCAGGGTGGAAAGGTACTCGAAAATTTCCTCGCGTCGGGCCGCCATGCCTGCTAGCACTGCGTCAAGCGATGCCGGAGCTTCCGAGGTGCGGGTCTGTGCTGGCGCTTCTTCCGCTATATTCTCAAGCAGAGGCTCATCTTCCTCCTGAATGCGTCGCATTTGCTCCAGGGCCATACCATCGGCGATATAAAGGTGGTGTGCAATCTGAAGTGGTGACCAATCATCCGCAACTGGCGGGCGCAACAACTCTTCTTTGCTAAATTTTGCTAACTGGCCCATAAACTCAATACGGGCTGTGACCAATTTACGCCGGACTTTTTCAAACGAACTTTCGACCGTCATCATGAAACCCTCCAAACTTACTCTTCGCGTTTTACCAGTCGGCTATACAAATTTTCTAATTCTTCTGGATCATTAAAATGTAATACTAGTGTACCCTTGCCTTTGGTATTCCATTTCAGATCAACCTTGACCATCAGCGCATTGCGGAACAGCGTTTCCAGCTCTTCCTGCTCTGCCGAGCGACGGGGAGTACTGGTTACTTGCTGAATTGCCGACTCGATATCTTCGGCGGCTTTAATGCGCGCGGCCAGCTCTTCGGTCTGGCGCACATTCAAGTGCTGGCTGATAATCTGGTTCATGGCCGTAATCTGATCTTCCTCACGGGCGATCCCGACAAGGGCACGGGCATGTCCTTCTGTGAAGTTGTCTGGTTGATTAATCAGCGCGTCGCGTACTTTGGGGGGAAGTTGTAGGAGACGCAGGGCATTGGTGATCGTGGAGCGGTCTTTGCCTACCCGCTTTGCGACCATTTCCTGGGTCAGGTTGAATTCCTGGATCAGAGCCTGGTAGGCCAGAGCTTCCTCAATGGGATTGAGATCGGCCCGCTGGATATTCTCAATCAGTGCCAGTTCGAGCATTTGCTGCGAAGTTACTTCTTTAATCACAACCGGCACCTTTTTCAAGGCAGCCATGCGCGCGGCCCTCCAACGACGCTCGCCCGCAATGATCTGGTACTGTATTGCATCGCCGCTGGCAGGGGCAGGGGCTCCAGCCGACGTTCCTGCACTCCCGGCAAACCAGGAATCGGCCTGTTTGTCAGCATCTTTCGGTGCGTCGATGCTATCCAGGCGAGCAACGATAATCGGTTGTAGCAGGCCATGCTCCTTGATCGATGCGCTTAACTCGATTAGCCTGGGATCATCCTCGCGAAACGCTTTGCGAGGTTGGCGCGGGTTAGGAATGATGCGATCAAGGGGCAGTTCCGTAATCGACTCTGTGTCAACCTGAGAGGGTTGTTGTGGAGATATGACTTCGGACGCTCCAGAGATCAACGCATCCAACCCTCGACCCAAACCGAACTTTTGCTTAGCCACGAGCCAGTACCTCCTCAGCGAGCGCACGATAGGCCAATCCCCCTGGGGAGGTGGGATCGTAATCAAGAATCGACTGCCCAAAACTGGGCGCTTCGCTTAAGCGCACATTGCGGTTGATAATGGTCTGGAACACTTCCTGGGGAAAATGGTTGCGTACCTCGCGCACAATATCCCCGGCCAGGCGCGTTCGCGGATCAAACATGGTGAGCACCACCCCGGCAATGTACAGATCCGGGTTCAACTTATTCTTGACGATATTTACTGTATTCAGGAGCTGGCTCAACCCTTCCAGCGCCAGGTATTCGCATTGGATCGGGATCAAGAGGCCGTCCGCAGCTACCAGCGCGTTAATGGTGAGCAGACCCAGCGAGGGGGGACAATCGATAATGATATAGTCACAACGATTGCGAATAGGCTCCAACACCTGGCGCAATCGCTGCTCACGGGCCAACTCTCCGACCAGCTCTACCTCGGCTGCGGCAAGATCTACCGTACAGGGCGCTACCACCAGCTCGCGTCTTTGCGTCGGCACGATGGTGTCAAAGATCGTAGTGTCTTCATCATCTTGCACCAGAAGATCATAGATCGTCTGTTTTCGTACGCTTTTCAAGACGCCGATGCCGCTTGAGGTATTTGCCTGGGGGTCCATATCGACGAGCAATACTCTGCGTCCTGCGGCAGCCAGATACGTAGCAAGGTTAATGGCAGTGGTGGTTTTACCCACCCCTCCCTTCTGATTCGCGATTGCATACACTTTTGACACCGGGTGCTACCATACCTTTCTCGCCATGCCAAAGTAGAAAAACTTAGCCTCATGCTGTACCCCATTGTAACAAATGTCCCACAGAGAAGCAAGAAATTTGATTTTTGATTTAGGGTTAGAGTGTGACGCGATTTCCCCCGGCAGGCATTGTGAAGCGCAAAAAACCACCCTGTGCCAGCTTCGTGCAGATGACAGTGAGTGTGAAGAAGGAAAGGAGTGCCACCGCCGTTCTTAGCTCATAGAAGCCATAATCGGCAAGGCTGAGATGTGTTGCTCCCGCAGCCGAAAAGCGTAGCAGCGCCGGTCCTTGTTGCACACCGAAGTTGTTGACAGGTAAGCCTATTGCCATTGTAATTACAAAATCAATCATGAAACAGACCGCTGCCATAGCGGGACCAAGCAGCCAGAAACGCTTGCTCAGGCGCTCTCGTTTCGTCGCCGCGATACGACGCGTGGTCCATAGTGGTGCGATAAGATACTGGAGCAGCAAAAAGAGGAGTGGAGCGGCCACATAGGTCCAGTCGGGGAAGAATGAAGGATTTATGAGCGCACCCAGCCGTCCCAGCGTGTAAAGGATCATGCCTTCGATCATGCCACGCCGGTAATGAACTTTATTGAACATATGAGAGACCTGACTTTGTGCTAGAAACCGTGTATGCTAGTGACAACCGCAACCGCCATCTCCGCAGCCGCAGCTTCTCATTGCTGGCATGGCGTCATCAAACGAGGTATTTTCGCTGCCGCCACGAGGAAGCGCGAAGGTCGAGAGCAAGCGACGCACCTTCTCACTATGGCACTTCGTACAGACCACGTCGTCGGCGTGTTGATGACCAACAAGGAGTTCAAATTTGGATTTGCAGTTCGAGCAGTAGTACTCGTACAATGGCATAGAAAGTTACCTCCGGTTTGTGGAAAACGCTATAATCAAAAGATATTGTAGTGGCTAACCGGAATATCGTCAAGTAGGACAGGAAACGCTTCGTTCTTCCACAAAGGGCGAGCGTCTCGGAGGTTCGTAAAGAAACGCCTGTCTGGGAACCTGGTAAACAAACAGATATTGCAAAGCTGAAAAAGGAAAAGGATATTTGAGAGCTTGACAGGCAAACAGATATCCTGAACTTTCGTACCGACCGGATTGCATCGCGTCCGATTTATCGCCTGTCCTGCGCGAATTATGTGATTGACAACACGCGAAGCCTGGCTATTCGGATACGACATTTCGCTTGAAGGTGATGCTCGGCAGGTGAGAGGGGTGGACGGGCGATAAATCGGACGCGATAGAATCCGGTCGGTACGAATATTCGGGGAAATGCGGGTGGTTAAGGAACTGGGGTTCCTATGATTAATAAATAGATTGCAGAGGAATTGAGATGGCTCTTACTTTAGGAATTATAGGTCTGCCACAGAGTGGCAAAACAACACTGTTCAACGCCCTCACCAGGGCTGGCGCGCCTGTGAGCGGCTATGCCACCAGCACGGTGCAGGCTAATCTCGCGGTGGTACAGGTGCCGGACGCACGACTACAGCCGTTGGCCGATATCTTCAAGCCCAAGAAAGTGACCTATGCCACCGTTGAATTTGTTGATGTGGCGGGCATGGGGCAGAGCGTGGGGCAGAGCGTGGGGCAGGGGAGCGAGAAGGAGAAGCGCGAGGGACTGAGCGCGGAATTTCTAGGGCACATCCGCAACGCCGATGCCCTGGCAATCGTGCTGCGTACCTTTATTAATAGCAACGTGCCCCATGTCTACGATACGGTTGATCCCAATCGTGATCTCGATAGCCTCAACGCGGAACTTGTGCTGACCGACCTGGCAACCGTTGAGAGACGAATCGAGCGTACAACGCGTGCGGCCAAGTCTGGCGATAAGAAGTATCAGCAAGAACTGGACTTGTTGC
>DASTZT010000369.1:0-11866 GCA_035764225.1 Ktedonobacteraceae bacterium | reverse complement strand
GCGCTTGTAAGTGCATTGACAAATCGGGGTCTATGCTATCAGGCCAGTCTATGCTATCATGGTGTCATGAGCCAGAGCGATCCAAACACCAGAGAAGAGCTACAGGCAACTGTGCGTGGATTTGTGCAGGGCGTGGGTTTTCGCGATTTCGTCGTGCGCAAGGCCCTGGCCCTCGGACTGCGCGGGTGGACACGCAATAAAAGCAACGGCGATGTAGAGGTGGTCGCACAAGGAACGAGGCCCGCCCTCGAACGCCTTCTCGCCCAATTACGCCAGGGGCCTCCAGCAGCCGATGTGGCGGAAGTCCAGGTCATATGGAGAGAACCGAGCGAGCATATAAGCGGATTTCATGTTCGTTGGTAGTTAGTTTCAATCCCGCAAGCGGGTTGTGAGGCCTCCCCCTCTTGAGGAGGAGTATACTATCAAGCCCGAAGATGTCAAGTGGAAATGCAATACAAAAGAGGATGTTTATGATTGATCGTGAGACGGTAGAAAATGTAGCAAAGCTCGCCAGGTTAGGCATGAGCGAAGCAGAGATCGAAATGTTTAGAGACCAGCTATCCGCCATTCTGGGGCACATAGCAATTTTGCAAGAGGCCGATATCAGTGGCGTCTCACCAACGGCGCATGCTTCACGCCTCACCAACGTCATGCGTGTGGATACGCCTCGACTCTCATACCCCCCTGAAGTATTGCTGGCGAATGCTCCTGACCAGGAAGATCACTATCTGAAGGTCAACGCAGTATTGGAGGGGGAGTAGCCAATGGCAGAGTTGTACAAATTAACCATTCGCGAAGCAGGTGCATTGCTTCGCCAACGCAAAATCTCTTCGGTCGAGCTGACTCAGGCCCATCTTGACCGTATCCGAGAGGTAGAGCCGAAGGTCAAAGCGTTTACTCTGGTGACCGATGACGTGGCGCTGCAACAGGCGAAAGAGGCTGATCTGCGCCTCGCCAGTGGCGAGCACCTTACGCCCCTGACTGGCATCCCCATCGCGATTAAAGATCTGATCTGCACCAAAGGGATCAGGACAACGTGCAGTTCGCGCATGCTGGAGAAATTTATTCCCCCCTATGACGCAACGGTGATGCAACGGCTCAACGAAGCGGGCATCGTGATGGTGGGCAAAACGAACATGGACGAGTTCGCGATGGGTTCATCGACCGAGCACTCGGCTTTCTATCCCACGCACAACCCCTGGGATCTCGAACGCGCCCCCGGTGGTAGCAGCGGCGGCTCAGCGGCTGCGGTAGCAGCGGGGATGGCGATGGGAGCGTATGGCAGCGATACCGGCGGCTCGATTCGTCAACCCGGTTCGCTGTGCAACGTTATCGGCATGAAGCCAACCTATGGGCGCGTTTCGCGCTTCGGCCTGATCGCCTTTGCTTCCTCGCTTGACCAGATCGGCCCATTTGCACGCGACGCCTACGATACCGCGCTCTTGTTGCAGGCCATCGCGGGACCAGATCCGCTCGATTCAACCTGCTCGCCCAATTCGCCGCAAGACTATATCTCCGCCCTCACCGGCAGCATCAAAGGGATGCGCATCGGCGTGCCGGAGGAGTACTGGGTAGAGGGAATGGACCCTGGCGTGGTGAAGGCTGTCCGTCAGAACATCGAGCAGCTACGCGAGTTAGGTGCGGAAGTCAGTGATGTTTCTTTGCCGCATACAAAATACGGCGTAGCGGCTTACTATATCATCGCGCCTGCCGAAGCCAGTGCAAACCTTGCACGCTATGATGGCGTCAAGTACGGCTATTCTTATCGCGACACCAGCGATATGTGGGAAGCAATGGAGAAAACGCGTCAGTTTGGCTTTGGGGCTGAAGTGAAACGCCGGATCATGCTCGGCACCTACGCCCTCTCCGCGGGCTACTACGATGCCTATTACAAACGAGCCGAGAAAGTGCGCACGCTGATCGCAGGCGACTTTGAGAAGGCATTTGAGCGATTCGACGCCATTGTCAGTCCGGCCTCACCCACAGTTGCCTTTAAAATTGGCGCAATATCCGATCCTTATCAGATGTACTTGCAAGATGTGTTTACCATTCCGGCGAACCTGTCTGGCATCTGCGGCGTCTCTATCCCTGGTGGCTTCAGCAACAACCTGCCTGTTGGTCTGCAACTACTCAGCAAGCCATTTGCCGAAGATGTGATTTTACGCATTGCCGACGCCTTCGAGCGCGTCACTGACTATCACAAACAATGGCCGCAAAACCTCTAATGGGAAACATAGGCGCAAAGGACAATGGAAATGTCTTAAGCCGTCATGTTTACGTCAATAGTCTGCGCTTCGGGATTGTGATGCACAACGCAAACACGCAGGGACGAGATACGCTGGTGCTGTTGCACGGCTTCACTGGCAACGCGAGCGGCTGGGGACATCTACTCGACGAACTGGCTGGTAGTGGGCGGCGTGTCATCGCAGTGGATATGCTCGGTCATGGGCGATCCGATGCTCCTGAAGATCCCACCCGTTACGCGATGGAGCATTGCCAGGAAGATCTTATTGGCGTGCTCCAGCAGCTTGGCGTAAGGGCGGGCGAAGCAATCTTGCTCGGTTATTCGATGGGGGGACGGATCGCGCTCTACTGCGCCTTTTCCGGCTTCTTTCGTGCGCTCATCCTGGAAAGTGCTTCGCCCGGCCTGGCTACTCCCAATGAGCGAGAGCAGCGACGCAGCAGCGATATGGCACTGGCTGCCAGCATCGAACATGGTGGCATCGAGGCATTTGTTGAGCATTGGGAACATCTACCCCTATTTGCCACACAGCGCAATTTGCCAGCAGAGCAACGAGCCGCGTTGCACGCCCAACGCTTACGCAATCGTCCCGCCGGACTGGCAAACAGCCTGCGTGGTGTCGGCACAGGCGTTCAGCCCGCATTACATCATCGCTTGCCAGAACTCAACCTCCCTACACTTCTGCTAGCGGGCGAGCTTGACGCAAAATTCTGCGCTATCGCCCGACAGATGGCGCAAGCGTTCCCCCAGGCTCAACTATCCATCGTGCCAGCAGCCGGACACACC
The DNA here is from genome assembly GCA_035764225.1 of Ktedonobacteraceae bacterium. Lineage (GTDB taxonomy): Bacteria > Chloroflexota > Ktedonobacteria > Ktedonobacterales > Ktedonobacteraceae > DASRHT01. The sequence goes on along the minus strand of DASTZT010000369.1, from coordinate 8,838 downwards.
ATCCATCTAGAGCAACCAACGGCATTTATTGCGCTAGTAACAGAATTCTGCACGTCTGTGCTATGATTAATAGAGATAAGACACTGCGATGAACTTTTACATGTGATGACCGGCTCAATCTGGGCGAGCCAGTCAGGGCAAGCGCGAGGCCCTCTCGCCCACTCTTCCTCCTCCCCTTGCCCCTACCATTGCCGATCCCTTTCGGTTTTTAGAAGGGATGGACGACGATTGTGTGGGGGGAACGGTAGGGGCAAGGGGAGGCGAGGGGATGGGATGGGGCCTCGCGCTTGCCCTCGCGTCCTTCCTCCGATATGCACGGTCATCACATGTAAAAATCACAGGAATATCTAAAATTTTTTATGATAGAGGAGAGAACATATGACCGTCGAATGGGAAAACGTACGCGATTACACCGACATCATTCTGGAGAAAGCGCATGGGATGGGGAAAATCACGATCAACCGACCAGAGGTTCACAACGCCTTTCGTCCCGAAACCTTGACCGAGTTGATCGACGCCTTCAATTACTGCCGCGAAGATCCTGAAATTGGTGTTGTTATTTTTACCGGCCAGGGTGATAGAGCTTTCTGTTCCGGCGGCGACCAGCGAGTCAGGGGCGAAGGTGGCTATGTTGGCAGCGATGGCGTCCCTCGCTTGAACGCACTCGACCTGCAAAAAGTTATTAAATACATCCCCAAGCCGGTGATTGCAATGGTGGCAGGGTACGCTGTCGGTGGCGGCCATGTACTGCAACTGCTCTGCGATCTGACCATCGCCGCCGATAATGCGCGTTTCGGGCAAGCCGGTCCAAGAGTGGGCAGCTTCGATGCTGGCTGGGGAGCAACCTATATGGCCCGCGTGGTCGGACACAAAAAAGCACGCGAAATCTGGTATCTCTGCCGCCAGTACAGCGCCCAGGAGGCGTTGGACATGGGACTCATCAATAAAGTCGTGCCCCTGGAACAGTTGGAAGATGAGACCGTCCAGTGGGCTAGCGAGTTGCTGGAGAAAAGCCCGATTGCGCTGCGTTTCCTCAAAGCCGCCTTCAATGCCGATACCGACGGCCTCGCAGGCCTTCAGGATCTCGCGGGCGATGCCACCATGCTCTTCTACATGACCGAAGAGGGCAAAGAGGGCCGCAATGCCTTCCTTGAGAAGCGCAAACCGGACTTTTCTAAGTTCCCACGCCTGCCATAGATCAGCACACAATGACAATCATCGACACCCAATGGCGCTCATATCGCCTGCCTTTGCGGAACAGCTTTACCACGGCTCACAACGTGCTGGCTGCCCGCGAGGGCGCGATTGTTGAGGTTATCACCGACGAGGGCATTATTGGCAGAGGAGAGATCGCGCCCCTGCCCGAATTTGGTAGCGGCACGCTAGCTCAAGCTGTCGTCGCGCTGCCAGCAATGGCGGCTCAGTTGCATTCATGCCAGCTCAACGAAGCCTTAGATTGTATCTCTATCGCTATCGAAGCAGGCACCATTCCGACCTCCACAGCCTGCGGCCTGGAAACCGCGCTGCTGGACGCCCTCGGCCAATTAGAAGGTCGTACCGTTGGTTCATTGCTCGCTTGCTTGCATAACGATCAGCCCGGCCCTCTCTCCGCCATCCCTGTCAACGCCATCATCGGCGCAACGACAACTCAAACAGTCGTCATGGCAGCGCGACAGGCTGTGGCGGCAGGCTTCGGCTGCATCAAGCTCAAAGTAGACAGCAATGTTAAGGAGGTCATCGAACGAGTCGCCGCCGTGCGTCAAGCTATCGGCCCCGCCGTGCATCTACGCCTGGACGCCAATGAAGCCTGGAATATCGAGCAAGCGTGTAGCATCCTGAACCAGTGTGCCAATTACGACATTCAATACGTCGAGCAGCCCCTTAAGGCCAATGATCTGGAGGGTATGCGCAAACTTCGCCAGCAGGTGTCCGTACCTGTTGCTGCTGACGAGGCATTGCACAATCTGGAGAGCGTCCGTCGTCTGCTCGCGGAAGAAGCTGCCGATATTCTTATTATCAAGTCGCAACTGGTAGGAGGGCTACGAACGAGCCGACAGATTATACGAGAAGCGGCTGCTCATGGCATGCAGTGCGTTATCACCAGCGCCATCGAGTCCGGTATTGGCCTGGTAGCCGCGCTCCATCTTGCCGCAGCTTCGCCCGAAGTCTCGCTGGAATGCGGTCTAGCCACGCTGCACCTGCTAGCGGATGATCTGCTGGTAGACGATCTGCCGATCCACAACGGGAGCATTGCAGTGCCTTCCGCTCCTGGCCTGGGAGTCCGCCTGGATCGAAGCGCGTTGGAACACTATACATTAGCAATGGGAGGCTGCGCATGAATGTATCCGAGACCACGCTGTTACCAAACTGGCTGATGCGTTGTGCTGAAAATAATCCCGCATACCTGGCATTGAACTATGGGCGGCTTCAGTGGAGCTTTGCCCAATTGGATCGACAGGCGCAACAGCTGGCTCGCCAGTTCGCCACGCTGCATGTACGGGAAGGGAGCCGCGTGGCGCTGTTGGCTGCCAACAGTCCGGCTTATGTTGCCTGCGTTCATGCCCTCACCCGTATGGGAGCGATCCTTGTGCCTCTTAACACACGTCTCACGCCGGAAGAGCTAGCCTGGCAGGTCAGCGATGTCCGAGCAAGCCTGCTGGTGAGCGATCAGCACTACGCTATGTTGGCAGCACAAATAGGAGCACCAGAATTGCCGTTGGCTCTACTGACAATGGAGTCGGAGCAGGACAACGTTGTATTGCAGGGGATAGACGAAACCGCCGTTCCTCTACACAACTCAATTGATCTCAGCGCGACCCAGGCGATCATGTATACCTCCGGCACCACCGGACTCCCTAAAGGCGTGCTCATCACCTATGGTATGCAGTGGTGGAGCGCGCTCGGCTCCGCCCTCAACCTGGGGAACCATGCTGATGATTGCTGGCTCGCCTGCCTCCCACTCTTCCATATCGGCGGCCTCTCCATTCTCTTCCGCAGCGTCATCTACGGCATCAGCGTTGTCCTGCTGGAGAAGTTTGACCCCGTCGCAGTCAATCAGGCAATTCAGACTGAACACGTCACCATCATTTCGGTGGTTGCGGTCATGTTGCAGCGCATGCTCGCGGCGCTCGATGCAGAGCCGAGCGGCACAAGCTATCCCGCGACGTTGCGCTGCGTCCTACTGGGAGGCGGACCCGCGCCGCGCCCACTCTTAGAAAACTGTGCCAACCGCGCTATTCCCGTCGTGCAAACCTACGGCTTAACCGAAGCCTGTTCGCAAGCAGTAACGCTCTCGCCCGCCGACGCCTTGCGCAAACTTGGCTCAGCCGGGCGTCCCCTCATGCCTGTGCAGTTGCGCATCATGAACGATGGATTACTCGCGCCCGCCAATACACCTGGCATCATTTATCTCAAAGGACCAACGATCACACCGGGCTATGCCGACCGACGCGAAGCTACGGCCCAGGCATCGCACGACGGCTGGCTCTCCACTGGCGACATTGGCTATCTCGACGAGGACGGCTATCTCTACGTCCTTGACCGTCGCTCCGACCTGATTATCTCTGGGGGCGAAAACGTCTATCCTGCCGAAATCGAATCGGTGCTGTTAGCGCATCCAGAGGTGGAAGAGGCGGGCGTACGTGGACAGACTGATCCGCAATGGGGGCAGGTTCCCATCGCCTTTGTACGTCTGCGCCCCGATAGTTCCCTTGAGGCGGACACGTTGATGAGCCACGCCGCGCAACGTCTCGCCCGTTACAAGCTGCCACGAGCAATCTACTTCGTCGATCAGCTCCCCCGCAACTCGTCAGGCAAACTGCTACGGAGAGAGCTGGGACGCTTGCTCGAAGGATGATCTGTTGTGGTAAAAGCCACAAACATCGTACCGACCAGCTTAAGCGCGTCCGCTTTAACGCCTGTCCTGCCCAGCAATATTGCATCCTCGCCTCAGGGCAAGCGCAAGGCCCCCACGTCCTCTCCAGCCCATCCCCTTGCCCCTACCTGCCTCCGTCCTGACTTGATTGCTCGCTCTTTTTCGAATATCTCTCATCCCGCCTCAGGGCAAGCGCAAGGCCCCCACGTCCTCTCCAGCCCATCCCCTTGCCCCTACCTGCCTCCATCGCACCATAGCGCTTCCCGTTCCATGATTTTTGTATGGGGATGCGAGATCATGGGGGGATTGGGTTGGGATGGGGCCTCCTTGCCGAAGGGCTGAGCGCAGCTAGCTGCACAGCAGCATTGCCCTTCGGAATTTCAAGGACTCGCGCTTGCCCGCATCCCTCCCTCTTGAAACAATCAGAACTGCGTAATTACACCGTCATTACTCATCCCCGTTGACACGGAAGACGCGGGTGCCCCAGTTGAAAACGCCATCGGTGGTCTGGCTGCTTACTGGGGGCACATACTCTATCGCCAGCCAGAACGTGCTGCTGTTGGGATCGAGCGTGGCCCACGAGTAGTCACCCCAGCGAGGCTGATTATCCTCGTTATAGAAGCCAGTGCCGTCAGCAGCGATACGCACATTAGAAAAGCGGGCCGAGTCTTCGTGCTTGAACGAATAGGCGGCGCTGGGGAAGTTGTTCGGTCCACTAAAGGTAAAGACAATCACGGCAGTATGATCAAAGCTGACCTGGATCGAAGGATAGAGCAGGTAATTGCCCAGCGAGGCAAGATAGCCCTGGTTCACAAGACGAGAGTCGCTGATCAGTCCATCATCTACGCTTGGGTGAACCTGGAACCAGGCAATACCGGCGCGAGGCGCTGTATCGTTGACGATATTCACGCTGGTGTCAAGCGCCCCGAAGAGATCGCCATTGATAAACTGCACTTCCTGCAAACGGTCGTCGCCAGAGTCCAGAATCTGAGTAGTTCCCTTCTGGATGGCAGGTGGCGGTACCGCGTACGTCTCCGAAGCAATCACCATACTGGAGAGCGTCGGAACTCCACCTTCGCTCACCTCATCCCTGTTAGTCAAGGCCCAGACGCCAAGACGATTATCAGAGGTGCCGTTAGGATCGAGCGAGTTCAAGAAAAAGCCCGCATCGGCATGTCCGTAAGTAAAGGCGGGTTGGATAGACGTTGCGACCGCACCACCGATGTTAATATTGTCGAAATGCACAAAGTGAACGTTCTGCTTTAGAGAGAAGAGCTGCGATTTGGAGAGGGCGTAAACCTGCGCTCCATTGGCCTGAGGGCCGAGAATCGAGAATTCGTTGGTGTTGATATAAACATTCTGACTATCAATACCCAACAGTGGCTGATCGCCGAAACAGGGGCAACCAGCATGGGAAGGCATGCCGTTGCTGCCATCGTCGGTTGCATCCAGATGATAGACGGTCCAGGGAGTCGTGGGATCGCCGCTACGGTTGATCGCGATATCCGTGCGCCCTTGCGTATTGTCATCGCTGATGAAGAGAATGATGGCAATCCAGGTGTTAGTTGTTTTGTCAAAGAAACAACGCGGATCGCTCGTAAATTGCTTCAGCCCATCATTAAAGAGCACATTGACATTGAGCGGGCCGAGGACGACGGAACCATTAGTGCGATAGATCGTGAAGGCCGAGTTCACCGGTTCGAGGACGAAGCCGTTGCCAACGCAGAGACCCTGGTCGGGCGGCTCAAATTCCGCGCCAAAATTAGTCACTTCACTATCCAGGCTGCTCACACCATTAAAATTCCTCAGGATCTTACCAGCCTGACGTTCGGAATCAAATGCATGGATCTGGCTGCTCGCAGTTTGGGCCTGGCTAGTCGCTCTGGGCATCAAGCGTTGGCCTTTATCAACAGTTTTTTTCACTGCGGCTTGCGTGGCGGCTGCCTGGGGAGGATGCCTGGGATCGGCAATGCCCGCAGGAGCGATTGTGCCCTTCGTGACACTGTGATAGACCGTAGCATGTGAGTGAGAAAGCGTCGCGGCTTGCGTTTGCGGGGTGGATACAAATAAGCTTCCTGTTATCAACATACAAAGGATAGCTACAATAGAGGTAGATGCGATAAGGTACTTGCTTTTCAAACGCACAAGAAATTGCATAGCCTAACCTCCTGAAAAAAGACGCACTACTTTGTTTGAGTTGCCCGCGCCACAAGGTATTTCGTTTGCTAGAGCATCTGATTGATAGATTGGCGCATGTTTCATTATACATTTTCTATCTTCTATGCCACAACCGATTACAACAACTCTCCTATGTTGTTTATAAATGTTTCGCAGAGAGTGTATAGAAAAGCTAGTGGAATCAGCTCAAACTAATTCCATTGGCTTTTCCAGGCAGTCCATACTATTTCGTCTGTTTTGTCGCTCATAACGTTTCTCCCTGCTGAAAAAAATAAACAAAAAGCACGCATGCCAGCTTTGACATGCGTTCTCCAGGGCGAATCGCGCCCAACATAAAAGGCCACTCGATTGAGTGACCTGCGGCCTCATTATATACTTGCTTCAAGGCTTGTCAAGAGCTGAATCTTGTTTTTTTTGCCAACAAAAGGAAATTTGTATGCGTATAATCTTCTGCTCCGATTATTGGAATCGCTTAGCTCCCGATCCTCTGTATCAAGCTGAGGCAAAAGCCGCACAAAAGTTGCATCTCGACTACTCCCTGATCAATTTCGAGGCGTTGACTGAGAAACACAATGCGGAATGGGCGGTAAGCAAGGTAGAGCCAGCAACCGATGCAGAAGTGGCAATTTATCGAGGCTGGATGCTCAAACCTCATGTATATGAGCACCTCTACGCAGCTCTCGCTGAGAAGAAGCTCCTGCTGATTAATACCCCCGTCGCTTATAAACATTGCCATTATCTGCCGGAGTCCTACCATATTATCGAAGGTTACACGCCCAGATCGCTATGGCTCACCGTGGAAGCGGGCGTTGACATGGATAGTCTCATGCAGCAACTGCGCATCTTTGGCGATAAGCCTGTAATTGTCAAAGATTTTGTCAAGTCGAGGAAACATGAGTGGCACGAAGCATGCTACATTCCTTCCGCATCCGACAAAAACGCTGTTGAGCAAGTGGTCACACGCTTTTTGCAGCTTCAGGGTGAGGATTTGAACGAGGGGCTTGTCTTCCGCGAGTTTATCGAGTTTGCTCCGCTTACACTACATTCCAGAAGCGGCATGCCTTTGACAAAAGAATTCCGCCTGTTCGTACTTGACGGCCAGATCATCGTCTCAGCAGAGTATTGGGAAGAGGGCAACTACGACAACGACCAGAAAGCAGCTCCCCCGCTTGATCTTTTTCGTCAGATCGCGCAAAAGATCCAGAGCCGATTTTTCACCCTGGACGTGGCGATGCAAAGGGATGGCACATGGAGCATCGTTGAAACTGGCGACGCTCAGGTAGCTGGCCTTCCCGAAAAAATTGATGTGGAAGCATTTTATCAGGCGCTAGCTGCGCTTTAATGCTTGCTATAGGGCAGGACTTGCCCTTGCCCCTACCTTAACGCTTGCTGCAAATATTCCCGTAATACCACAGCATTATTGTGTTCGACATCATGGGCTGCGAAGACCAGCGTCAGCGGACCCTGTTTCGCTTTATCCTCTAATTGTCGCAATGCTGCCTGCGCCTCCTCAGAGTGTAGTTCAGCTCCGTAGCGACGACGAAACTCTGCGAACTTCTCAGGCTCGTGCCCAAACCACTTTCGTAGTTCGTTGCTTGGCGCAAGATCTTTCAACCAGGCATCAATATGCGCCCGCTCTTTGGAGATCCCACGCGGCCAGAGTCGATCCACCAGGATGCGAGCGCCATCTTGCGGCTCAGGCTCATCATAGACACGCTTGATCGCTATCTGCGGTTTCTGTGTTGTCATTGTGTCCTCTCTTCTATAGACCACCTACATCTTTACGCGTTAGTGGCCCTCGTTTGGTTTCAAAAATTTTACGCCTATGCCACCTTTCATACTGGTATATACCACACATTTCGTGTATACTGGTATATACCAGTTATTCGGTATATAATAGATAACGTTGGCACTTCTGCGGGCAATTCCGCGTATTTTCCCTTCAATCAGAGGTCAAAATGGGTGAGAAACCGCATGTAGCAAACCGGCTACGGGAAATACGCCGTCAGTCGGGTTTGACACAAGAGAAACTGGCCGAAAATTTAGATGTGACACGTCATACCATTCTTGCTCTTGAAGTGGGCCGCTATGTGCCATCGATTGAGCTGGCGCTGCGGCTCGCGGCCTATTTTCATCGGCCCCTCGAAAGCATTTTCTGGTTAGAGCCAGAAGATGCGCAAAATGGAGAATCCGCCGATAAAAAGCGATAGGGGCAAGATTGACAAGATCGAACTCTTCCTTATACTTAACAATGAGGAGTTTCCAGATAGTGGTCGCTCCTAATCTTTTATTGTGTCACTTTGCACCGAGGAGAAAGCAGACAGATGATACTGAAAACGCTCCACGTCGATCCAGGGGAGCTTGAACAGCGAACCGGCTGGGAGATCAAGCCGGAAGGAGCCTGTAAGGATGACCGTTGCGTGCCGTTGCCTCCTATGACAGGTACACAGGTCGATGTGCGAGTGCTGGCGGAGCGGCTAGGCATGCCGCTACTACACGATGAGAAGTATGATCTATGGTGTCTCGGCCCCGAATCGGGCGGCCATGTGCTTAACAGTGCCGTTGCTCCCGATATTGTATTGCCCGACCTTGATGGCAATCCCTTCGCGCTGCGCTCGTTGCGCGGCCAGAAAGTGGTTGTGGTCGCCTGGGCCTCCTGGTGAGGGTGTCGCCATGACCTGCCCGTGTGGCAGGCTTTACGCACCGAATTGCATCCTCAGGGCTTAGAAGTTGTCACCGTTGCTCTGGATACCGCAGGCGCGGATGCGGCTCGCCCCTGGATTGAA
>DASTZT010000368.1:0-2979 GCA_035764225.1 Ktedonobacteraceae bacterium | reverse complement strand
TGGGCAGGAAGTACAAGCAACAAGATATCCATTCGGCTTTTTTTGGACGGACTGGACGAAGTGCCGGATCGTGAGCAGCAGCGGCGCATAATCGAACTGCTGCGAGAAGGACTCGACAGATATCCTGCTCTCACAATTACGGTGACTTCAAGGCCCTACATCTGGGGAACATGGCTTAACTGGATGCCTCGCTTTCACATCGCAGAGCTTACAGGCCGTGATCAGAGGAAGCTTGCGGCCAACTGGCTTGAAGACGATGAACAAGTTGCAAAATTTTTCAAACAACTGGAGCAGTCTCCAGCGCTGCAGAAACTAATGGGGACACCTCTACTCGCAACGTTGATTCTCAATCTTTACAGGAGGACTCCGCGCATTCCAGAGAACAAGGCTTCGTTATATAGAGCTTTCGTTGACTTATATTGTGGAGGGTGGGATACGGCTAAGGGAGGCTTTCAGCGCGGCCAGTACCACACGGAACAAAAGCTTCGGCCTCTCGCAGCCCTCGCGTATCGAATGCATCTCAGCAACACGCCAGAATGCTCGGAGCAAATGTTCATGCAGGCTGTCCGGGCAACCATGCCTCGCTTCGTGGAAAAGGGAGCCGATTTCTTAACAGAAGTCGTGCAGGACGGAATCCTTGTCCGTGCTGGAAGAGACCTTCTTTTCTCCCATTTGTCATTTCAGGAGTACTTGGCAGCTCAGTATTTGGCAAGCGATCCCACCGGCGAGCGCGCAAGGCGTGCTCTGAGATTGTTTCTTGAGGGCGAGGATTGGTGGAAGGAAGTTGTCGAATTCTTTATTATCAGTCGAGACGATCCAGCTGCTGTGAGCGACTGGATATCCAGAACCGCGCGAGCGACGCTTGGTAGAGGGGGAGCTGAGAGCGCCGATCTTAGACGTCGTCTTCAGCTTCTGGCTATCTCAGTGGAAGAAACATTTCCCGGTTACAAACCTTCGTTCGACCTTTTCAGGCGCTGGAGCAGAGACGATTAGGCGTGAACATCGAAAAACCGCAGACAAACGGAACCTAGTCGCTGAATGCCCCTTCGAGCCCATACCTGTAACAGGAATGCCCACATGCCCCCAAGTTTTCGGCTATTCTAAGTTGCTTACGAAACATGAGCCAGCAGCGTTCTTCTCCAGCTCCGTTTTATGCTGACCTCATCGCCGGCCGTCCTGAGAGTGCGCTCCTACAGCCGGTTGCTGTTCTTACTAGTGCCAATCCTGAGCTGATGACTGCAGGCGGACTCAGCGGCTTTCCGCCGACTTGGCAGGAGTGCTCATGCGGGTAGGAATCAAGAAGGCATTGAAATGGTTAGCAATTACAATCAATAGTTCCTCAGTGCCATCTTGAAAAATGTCTGTATGACTTGGAATCAACGTCTTCGGAACGCCAATCACAAACGCTGGCGTATTGTTCCATGGTGCATAACGCTTTCCATTTTTACTCAATCGGGGAGTTTCGTTTTCCATCACCCTAAAACACCGATCAACTCCGTCGACGGTTGCGACTAAATATGGCCAGTCTTCATCCGAATCAGCAGCCGCGCGACACTCTTTGGAATGGATGTCTTGATCGACAACTGTATGTGATCGCATCTCCTTTATGCTTGCTGCGCTATGGCGATAATAAAAGGACTGTTTATGGCCGCAGAGCTGGCCTTCATCACATGAATTCTTGTCGTATTTTCGAAAAGCTAGGGCCGGCAATGACAGCCATTGAGCAACTGGCATAATTTTCTCCGTTGCCCAATCTCCGTCCGATGTCACGGAAATCAAGAAAGGCCCACCAGCCCCATTAGCTTCGTCAGGATCCTCAGCTTCATCAGTACGCAACACCTTGATGTCACTCCTCTTCAGTGCTTCGATTATTGCTTTCATTTCGAAAGCATCGTTGGCCGCGTTCAGGAACACGATGAGGTCCGCTGGCGCAGTGAAACTTACGCCCGAAAGCGGATTGTCGTTGGGATGAGCGCGGTTCCAGGCAGCTATGCAAGCTTGAGCCTGCGCTTGCCGCTCAAGAATCAATGAGAGCATCGGCTGACCGATTGCATGTTCTAAGGCTCGCGCCCCCAGCGAATGGCCTATCACGACAAAATGGGAATTTGGTTTACCCGGAGTTGATTCGCACTTGTCTGCAGCAACGGGGACGCCTTTTGCTTCCAACATCAGACGCATAATTACTTCCGTCAAAGGCGCGCCCCCAATCCTGTTCGCGGCATCTCGGCGGTTCCAGTAGCTACTGATGTGATTTGCTGCAAGCACCTGTCCCCGCCATGACAAAAAAATACCGACCAAAATGGGCGGCCGGTCAGGAAAGTCACGGGAGTAACGTTTGCTCAAATCTTGCAGCACGGTTTTAAAGCCGCTTAAATCTTTATTCTTTTCATCATAGGGCGAAGAATTGTTGTGCCAACCATGTATATACGCGATTACGACGACCTCTTTCTCTGAACGAGCAGCATCTTGCGCCTTATCGATAGTAGCTAACGCAGTGGCTAGCTGGGACTGCCATTTACCTTGGTCGTGTTGCAGATTGCCAATAGACCACATTTCGCCCATATCATCAAACTCGATATGCGCCAAATAGAAATGTTGCGCCTCTTTCCCGTCAGGAGTGTGAACGCATTCATATTCAGGGCGGTTCCCACATTCACTAGAGGATATGGGTTCAATGGCGGGCGGAAGCTGATGCTCCATGACATCACCACGTCGGTACGACTGGTTCCCAACGCAACCAGATAGCCCTGCCCAAATTGCGAAGATTCCACAAAGCAAGAATAATCGAGTCCTTTTCATGTTAAACCAAGCCTCTAAAAGAAGGTTCACTACAGCAGTTTCGTTTGCTGTGAAGGATCGAAGCAATGTTGGTGACAGTCAGCCAATTAAAACGCGACGGACAACACAACCATCAGCGATCCCTTGTCCTGCGTTTCGAACCTGATCGGCAAGGGAACACCGTTTGGTCCGACAGGTGCC
>DASTZT010000367.1:0-19924 GCA_035764225.1 Ktedonobacteraceae bacterium | reverse complement strand
GAGGTTTTGAAGGCCATGCTAGCTCCACAGCCAAATAAGCCGATGCGGTAGAGGTGCAGATGGCGGCTGGAGGCATCAAAGATGCGACGCGCAGGCCAGCGGTTCAACATTTCGTGGCCCTGGAACCAGGGCAAGCCCCGGTTTTCTTCGCACCAGTATTGGGCAGGCGTCTCAAGCTCCAGTGGCATGAGATAGCCGGTAACGGCTCCCACGTTGTCTGCGGCCTCGAATCCCCGCATCAGCTCGGTGAGCCAGTTAGGGGTAATCACCACATCGTCATCGGTAAAGGTTACGATCTCGCCTTGCGCGTGCTTAATGCCCAGGTTGCGGGCGCGTGAGATGCCAGGGGTCTCTTCCCGCAGGTAGTGCAATTGCGAAGCCGAGCCGTAGAGCTGTCGGACCACTTGATAGGTGGCGTTGTTGCTGGGAGCGTTATCCACCACGATAATCTCGTAGCGGGGATAGCGCAGATCCAGCAGGGAGCGTAACGTCTCTTTCAGCGACTCTGGCCGATCATGGGTAGGGATGATAATGCTGACAAAGGGAGCGCGGGCGAGAAAGCGTTCGCGCTGCTGAATGCACGGGGGCAGGGAACTGCTGGGCAAGCCTTGCTCCGAGAGCGTGGAGACGGTGGGTAGGCCATCCTCAAGCAGATGAACATTGATCTCGCGCTGGAGCTTGTGCCAGATCTGTTCTGCGCATTGCTGTGCGCTCAGCCCCTCTTTATCAAAGAGAAACTCAACGGTGCCCAGAGGGCGATCATGGAGAAAGATCACCGCCAGAGCGCGTTGATACCAGCGTGCATGCTCTTCGTCGAAGGCGGAGAGGGCGGTCAAGGGCAGCCCTAACTCAATTTCCACCATGCGCGCCGGAGCAAAATCCGAGGGCGAAGCTATCTGTATCTCTGCTTTACTTTGGATCATGGAAAATCTGTATTCCTTTCCGAAAAAAATGGCTAACGTGTAGCGGTGGGAGCAGATTGTATTGCGGCCACCAGCTCGATCCAGCATTCCATTATGGAGGCGCAAATGATTACGAAGATGGTCATCATCGTACATATGCTCCATCGTTCAGGCTACGCGTGATCGGAGCGGAGGCGCGCCGGACGGCCTGCCATACAGGAGTTCTGGCCCGCATATACCTGGCATACATGCTCGATAGCTTGCGGCCAGTAATCAGGTTTGCCAGCTCTCCGACATCTGTGTTGGAACTGATGGTGATGCGTGCCAGGGCTAGTGCATCGGTTATTTCTGAACTCATCGCATGCTTCACCGCACATGCGGATGTATAGCCAGCCTCGCGTACTAATTTTTGTGTCGTGACCGTATAGTAGCCATAGGGGTAGGCAAAGGTGGCGATCCGTTGATTCAGATGTTGTTCTAGAATCATTTTGCTCCCCATAATTTCGTAGCGGGCCATCATAAGAGGGACAGTATCAAGTTGGGGATGGGTGTGGCTATGCGCTCCGCACTCAATCCCGCTCTGATTGATCTCGATCAACTGCTCCCAGGTGAGCATGCAGCGTGTAGTCTCGCCTTCGCGTCTGAGCCAGCGACTGGTATCATTGACATACCCTGTAGTGACGTATAATGTCGCGGTAAAGTGATGCTGTTTGAGGATGGGAAGAGCATGCGTGTAAAAGTCGGCAAAGCCATCGTCGAACGTTAACACGACCGGACGACGTGGCAATGTATAGAGTCCCTGCTCTCGTGCCTGGATGAACTCTGAGACAGTGATGGGTGTATAGCCATGCTGGCTCAAGTATGCCATATGGTGAGAGAACAGCGTTGGAGAGATGGTAAATGGCTTAAACTTTGGGCCTGCACGCTCTGAAATGCTGTGGTACATCAGAATAGGTACTTTTTTTCGTTCATACTGTGTAAGCATAGTAGTATCTTTCCTTTCTATATGATGGTATGAGATGGCAGAAAAACGACCTACGTGTGACAACGCTCGTGCTCAAGAAGCTGTATAGCTGGCGGAGCGGTATTGATGCGCTCTGTGAAGATGGTTTTCAGGACGCGCCATCCATCGCGGAACGTGCGCAGATTGCTCTGGCCGTGGATGCGTGGGTGCTCCATACTGGGAACCTCAACAATGTGCAATTTAGCTTTGTGCATACGCAGGCTGAGCTGGGTTTCGACCTCAAAGCCATCGCAGTCGATGTCGGCGTAATCGAGACAATAGCGCCAGAAAGCGTTATAACCATAGCAGAGATCGCTGAACTGTCGCCTGAATAACAGGTTGGTAAGGTTGCAGAGCGCGTAATTGCCCATTTGCCGGAGGGGCGTGATATCGCTGCTTCCCCCTCCTTCAACAAAGCGGGAGCCTTTGGCAAAATCGCCGCCAGCCAGCAGTGCATCGACAAAGTGTGGTATCTCCGTAGGATCAGTCGAACCATCGCCATCCAGCATTACGATAATATCGCCTGTGCAGGCAGCAAAACCGACCCTGACGGCATCTCCTTTGCCTTTCCATACCTGCTTGATGATGCGGATACCGGGCCGCAACTGCCGGGCGACGACAATAGTGTTGTCGCTTGAGTGCCCATCCACCAGAATGACCTCGTGGACATTTAATGGAATACGCGGCAGGATATAGTAGAGGTTCTCAGCCTCGTTGCGGGTCGGAATAACGACACTAATTGATGGGAAATGTTGCACTTCCATGAAAGTTTCCTGTTCGCTCTCAACTAAACTAAATGGAATGGTGACTACATGGACGAACTGAAGCGCGATGCTCTTCGCTAACGCACACCAGCGCGTCTATCTTTACCGACTTACCAGGCTGGATTGGACCTTGTTCAGGCATGCGCTCAATTGGGCAGCCATGCCTGAGATATGGTCCGTTTTACATGTTTTGTGAGAACCAGGAATGAGATGGATCTCAACCTCCTGGTCCTTCCCCTGAGCCATCCTTTGCCACCAGCCACTGCGCTCCGGCTCCGCGCTATCCCAAAAGAGGGTTACTTTGCCAGGGTAGAAACCTGGCGTATAATGCGCGGTAGCCCAGATAAACATGGCGGGATACGCTTTATGCAGAATGCTCAGTGGCGGCAAAAAGGATGCGATTTTAGGGTCGAATTGCCGCAAAAAGGTAAATTCTTCCGCCTCCCTGTTTTGCCAATACCTGTACAGATGTTGCAAACGGAGAAACCAGTCCAGTTGTCTGTCTGTTGTCAGGCCGAGCAGCCGACCAGAAGATTGGATGAACGTGCAAATGCTGGTAAGGCGTGTCGGGATCGAATCCATCAACACCAGCAGGTCAACTTTCTGGCCGATTGCGTCGAGTTGTCGAGCCATTTCATAGGCAGTTAACCCTCCATTGCAAAAGCCTCCCAACAGATAAGGGCCTTCAGGTTGGATGCTACGGATGACCTTAAGATGTTCTGTCGCCATCTCCTCCAGGGAAGGCAGGACACGCAAGTGATCCAGCCGGTATGGGTCAAGCGCGTAAAACGGTTGATCGTCTCCCAATCCCTGCGCGAGAGAGAAGCAGAAGAAAGCATTGCCCGTCCAATCGCCATGAAGAAAGAAGAAGGGCCGCTTTGTTCCTCTTGTCTGGATGGCTGTGACGCCTTCGTACCTCTGGGCCGTCTCAAATGTGTTTGATGAAGGCAGAGGAGTGGCAGTCCTCGCGGGCTGCTGGATCTCTCCACGAAGATATTTTTCAAGCAATGCGCGTTTAGTGGCTGAAAGTTCCCTTGTATCTGGCATTCTTCGCGTCCTTTTTCGTCTCCGTATAGAGACACTAAAATGTGACAGGTAGAGCGATCAGACCGCGCAGGCCCAGGTTTTCTCGCCATGTGATAGGCCCGGATACCAGTTGTACATTGGGCATGCGGCGTAAAATCGTTTCAAAGGCAATCTGTCCTTCAATGCGTGCCAACGAAGCCCCAAAGCAGAAGTGGCTGGCCCAGGCAAAGGCCACATGGCGGTTATCTTTGCGCTGGATATCAAGCCGGTCGGGGTCGGGAAAGCGTTCTGGATCGCGGTTAGCCGCGCCCATCACCGCAATGACGGCCTGACGTTGGCGAATTTGTTTTCCTCCAAGCTCTATATCATAAGGAGCTAAGCGTGCCGTATGCTGGCTGGGACTCTCATAGCGCAGCAACTCTTCCACTGCCGAGGGAACCAGGGAGAAGTCGGATTGCAGCAGTTCGAGCTGCTCCCTGTGGCGCAGCAGCGTGAGCATGCCATTGCCGATCAAATTGGTCGTCGTTTCTTGACCACCGACCATCGTCACAATCGTGTTGGCCACAACCTCTTCTTCCGTCAGCCGATCTCCATCCTGTTCAGCGGCCAGGAATGCGCTGATCAGTCCATCGCGTGGATGTTGGCGCTGTTCCCTGACGGCAGCCTGAAAATAGGCCACCATCTCTTCCAGGCTGTGGATCACGCGTGACGCGCTATCGGGGTTGTGCTGGAAGTTGCCGAGCACCTGGGCAAAATCGGCAGACCAGGCCGTCAACTGTGGCCAATCGGCGGTTGGCACGCCCAGCATCTCGGCAGTAACGATGGCGGGCAAGGGATAGGCCAGGTCTGCGATAATATCCATCCGCCCTTTGTCTTGAACCGCGTCCAGCAGGCTATTGGTGATATCCTGGATATGAGAGCGCAGAATTTCTACCCGTCGCGGGGTAAAGGCTTTTGACGCCAGACCGCGTACGCGATTGTGAGAGGGTGGGTCCAGAAAAAGCATCTGGTGGACCATCACCTGCGCAAGCGGCGTTAACGCTGAGAGGCCAAGCTCGGTCAACTGCTCAGGGGTCGGTGTGCGGTTAGATGAGAACCGCTGGAATACCGTTACCACATCGGCGTAACGGGTGACCACCCACGCATGCAGGTAGTGATCCCAATGGACCGGATCTTCGCTACGGAGCCGATGATACAAGGGATACGGGTTCGCCAAAACTGCTGGATCGAGCAAATGATAGAGACTCAGCACTTTGGGTTGTTTGCTTGTCGCTGATTGGCCAGGGTGGATCGTCATACTCGTTCCTCCATCTTCAGGAGAGCTGGTGTTCTAAAATACTAAGCATTGCCTTCTGCATCTAACATCAGCAGAGCCTCGTCGTCGCTCAATGTCTGGAGCTTGAGCAGGATCAGGCGTTCGATCTCGGCTGAGAGTGAATAGACAGTTGGCGCATCAAAGAGTACGCGCAAGGGAAGATCAATACCAAAGGTTTCGGCCACGCGTGCAATTACTTGCGTTCCTAATAAGGAATGGCCGCCGAGCATAAAGAAATTTTCGTCGCTGCCCACGCGTTTGGTCTCTAGCAGACTGGCGATGATCTCGGCTACTTTCTGTTCGGTGAGGGTGCAAGGTTCGGCTGCCTCTCCATCTCGTAGCGTGTTGCTGCTATCCGGTGCTGGTAGCGCCTCGCGGTCAACTTTGCCATTGGTAGTAGTTGGCAGCGCATCCAATAAGACAAAGGCAGTTGGCAACATGTAGTCTGGCAGGTGTGCTGACAGCGTTTCGCGCAGATGAGAGATGCTCAGCGCGGCCTCACCGGTCGATACAATATAGGCCACCAGACGTTTGTCACCGGGAGCATCTTCGCGCGCCATGACAAAGCTCATTTTGATCCCTGGATAGGCGTTCAACCTGGTCACAATTTCATCTGGCTCAATGCGGAAGCCGCGAATTTTGATCTGATGATCGGTGCGTCCCAGAAAGGCGATCTGGCCGTCAGGCAAGAAGCGGGCGAGATCGCCAGTTTTATAGAGTCGTGCTCCCGGCTCCTTGCTAAAAGGGTGAGGGATGAACTTCTCCGCCGTGAGTTCGGGACGGTTGTGATAGCCTCGTGCCAGGCCAGCCCCGCCGATATAGAGTTCCCCAGGTGTGCCGATAGGAACCGGTTGGAGGGCCTCATCCAGGATATACGTTTGTGCATTATCAATCGGACGACCAATCGAGGGCGGCCCATCAGGATGCTCTGTGGGAAAGACGATCCCTGATGTGGTCACTACGGTTGCTTCGGTTGGGCCATAGTTGTTGACCAGCTTGAACGGGAGCGTGGGCGCTGGATAACGCTGGAGTTTGTCGGCCCCCGTAAGCAAAAAGCGTAATGGGATAGAGGAGGGCCAGTCGAGATCCAGCACGCTTTCCGCCAGCATTGTGGGGAGAAACGAGATGGTGATCCTCTGCTTTATCAGCCAGTCGCGCAGGGCCGTTGGCATGACGCGTGTATCCTCGTCTGGTAGATAGATACTCGCGCCTGTAGCAAGGTAGGGCCAGATCTCCCATCCCGTTGCATCAAAGGCCGGGCTGGTGACTTGCGTTGCCCTATCTGCCGATGTGACGGCGAAGGCGCGTTGGTGCCAACGTACCAGGTTCAGTAGCGCGCCGTGCGTAATCTGCACACCCTTTGGTTGGCCGGTCGAGCCGGATGTGTAAATGACATAGGCCAGATGGTGCAGATTAATCATGGCAACTGGTTCTGTCTCGCTCTGTTGGGCCAGCATCTTGGCATCGCTATCCAGGCAGATAACGTGGCTACCCTGGTGCTCAAGACGATTGGTAAGGTAGCGTTTTGTTACCAGCACGCGAGTTTGGGCATCTTTCGCCATAAAAGCCAGACGCTCCGGTGGATAGGTGGGATCTAGCGGTACATACGCTCCTCCCGCCTTGAGAATGCCCAGTAGCCCCACGACCATATCTAGAGAGCGGTCAATGCAACATCCTACCAACGTCTCAGCGCCTACTCCGAGTGTCCTCAGGTAGTGGGCTAGCTGGTTGGCCCGCCGATTCAGTTCTCGATAGCTGAGCCGCTGATTCCCAGCCACCAATGCGGTCGCATCTGGCGTTGCAGCAGCTCGCTGTTCGATCAACTGTGGAACGGATCGCCGCTGTCCGTGCTCCTGCTGAGCTGTATTCCATTCGACTAGTAATGGCTGTCTATTGGCTGGAAGCGCCAGCGCGTCGGCTCCGTTAGAGCCTGCTGTTAAAGATGTGTGAGCGCAAGTAGTCGCCTTGTTACTCTCAAAATACATGACGGTTACTCCCCCTTGTAGCCATGAGAAACGTCTTATCTGTTACAGGCACACCTACAATGAAGTGCAACGCAAACACTAGATGTTTGCCGCTTTGCTATGCAGTTAAATGGTAACTTGTGAACTTAAAATCTATATTACTCACATCTCAACCTAACGATACTGAAATGGAAAGGAATATGTCAATGTGTGATAACTTTATTTGGCGATTTATATTCCATCAAATAATGAGATATTATTGCAATATTTTAAAGAATGAACGTACGAATAGTGATTGTTGTGCTGTAAAAACCTGTACTTTTTGCCTGAAAGGGAGGTAGTGCCTTTAACCATCGTCCGCTCTGTGACGTAACCACAGGATGACAGGTTATGATGTGGTTGAGATATGGGGAAGTTTTGGTAAAAAGCGTGGTAAAATGACAGGGATAGGTTAAGATAACTAAACCTATTTTTGAAAAAGTGGGAAGAGAGGCGAGAGAGAAGGTGCTAGCAAAGGTGCCAGGTAAGCTGTTCGGGCCGATGGAGGGAGGGGTGAGTGCCATAGCTGGAGGAGATACGAATGAATCGTAGGTGGGCCAAAAGATCCGCAATTTCGTGTGAGAAGTTGCCTAAGACTTACGTAATACATATAGTGCTTGCTAAGCTCTTTTAACCTTGAGTAAAAAGAGCCTGAGGCTTGTAGCTATGTTGTAATGCAGTGTGAGAGGCTGCTGATCCGACACTTGCCCCGGTTTCCTTTTTGATGTTGCTAGTAGAGAAGGAAAGCCGGATCCTCGATGCACGTATTATTTTCTGAGGAGGACATGATGTTCAAGAGACCCAGACCACGGTTCTTCATGATGGCATTTTCCTTCATGTCTTTGTTGATCCTGGTTCTTAGCGCCTGTGGAGCGCAAGGCACGCCACAGAATCCACCAGCGCAGAAGCCAGTGCGGGGAGGCACCTGGATTGATGACATTCCCAATGAGCCTGGTTCGCTCATTCCAAATGGTGATGCTCAGACCTTTGACGTAGTAGTGGAGCAGTCGATATACTCCCCTGCCTTTGTCGGTGATTACAATGGCAAAATCACCCCTAACATCGTGAAAGAAGTTCCAACGCTAGCTAATGGCGACATCAGTCCTGATCTCAAAACATGGACATTCAAACTGCGCGATGGGGTGAAGTGGAGCGATGGACAGCCGCTCAACGCTGATGACTTCGATTTCACCTGGAGGCTCTGGGACAATCCTAAGTTCGGTGCAGCCAGCACGGTTGGGTATAATCTGATTACCTCAGACGACATCTCTGCTGACAAACTGACGATCACCTTCCATTTGAAATCCCCGTTTGCTCCCTTCCTTTCTTTATGGACCGATGGTGGTGGTGCTCCTATGCCCAAGCATCATTTCGAGAGCATGGCTCCTGAGTCCATTCTCAAATCCAAAGATAATCTGGACCCAGCGGTGAGCAGCGGTCCCTTCATGATGAGTGAAAGCGTGCCGGGCGATCACTATACTGTGGTGCGCAACCCGAATTACTTCCGCGCATCTGAAGGCCTACCCTATCTTGATAAGATCATCTACCGTCCGATTGCGGATGAAGAGACGATCCTCAAGGACTTGCAGGCCGGTTCGATCACCTCATCTTGGTTCCTGGATGTGAGCAAAACCGCTACCTACAAGTCGCTGTCAAACTACAAGTTGGTGGTCAACCCGAATGCTTCCAATTATGAGGTCATGATTATCAACCTCAAAAACCCCATCCTGGGTAATAACCTTGAGGTGCGTCAAGCCATGTCGATGGCCATTGACCATAATGCGCTGATCACAACGGCTCGTCTGGGTCAGGCCGTTCCGTTGTGTACCGATCATGGCAGGTCGCTCAGTCCTGGGTATCAGGCCGATGCTGCCTGTCCGAAGTTTGATCCTGCCGCTGCTAATGCGCTGCTCGATCAACATGGTTGGGTCAAAGGTCCTGACGGCGTTCGTTCAAAGAATGGTCAGCGCCTCGAATTCAACTATGCCACCACGACTGGTAAGCCCTGGCGTTTGAATGATGAGCAGATCATCCAGTCCAACTTCAAGGATATTGGCATTAAGATCAACATCCAGAACTATCCGGCCAGCACTTACTTTGGTTCATTCCTGCCCACTGGCAAACACGATCTGGCAGAATTTGAGAACTCGTATACGTACGATTCCGATGATGCCTCGCTGCTTGGTTGTGCCAACCAGGGCACGAATGGTCTGAACTGGAGCTTCTACTGCAATAAGCAGATGGATCAGTATCTGCAAAAAGAAGAGACCACCGCTGATCCAGCAGGACGCCAGGCTGCCTTCAATCAGATTCACAGTCTTGAACTCAGCGATATCCCATTCGTCGTCCTGTACAGCCCGACGGATCAAGGTATTGCCAAGTTGACGGCTCACAACTATGCTCCTGCTCCCGAAGGTGCTTCGGAAACGATCAACGTCTGGGAGTGGTGGTGTACGAATGGGCAGTGTTAGAGTGTAGCAAACGCTCACTCTGATTCGTAGTAGTCAGACAGTTTTCGTTTTAGACTTGTAGTTGTAAATGTCTCTGGTGGGGTGTTGGCAAATATCCAACCAGAGACATTTCGTGTCGATGGAAATCGTTGACGTTATGTCAAAAGATGCTACACTAGAGAAAATTGACAAAACGTTGTTTCGTGTTGCACTATAGAAGGCAAATTAAAAATTCACCTTTTAGTACCGGAGGTGCATATGGGCCGATATATCATTCGTCGTTTGCTGCAGGCTATACCGTTACTATTCCTGCTTTCCATCTTTGTGTTTTTTTTGATCCATGCGATGCCTGGAGGCGCGGATCAGGTAATCTTTAATCCCCGCCTGGATGCGGCTGGACGTGCTGCTCTGCGCGCCAGCTTTGGCCTGGATCAACCCCTGCCAGTTCAATATGTTAAGTGGGTAGGGAACACTCTGGTTGGAAATTTTGGTTTCTCCTTTGTTACCAGGCAGCCGGTGACCGACCTGTTGAACGAACGCTTTCCTAATACGTTGTTGCTGTTTGGTGCGTCGTTGTCGATTGCGCTAATCCTCGCCATTTTGCTGGGTTCGCTCTCTGCTCAACGACAAAATTCCGCCACGGATTACGCGCTGACCACGCTTTCGTATTTTGGCCTTGCCATGCCCGCTTTCCTGCTGGGAATTTTCCTGCAAGACGTTTTTGCCGTCCAGTTACACTGGCTTCCGGTCTCCGGTACACAAACCTTAGGGTATAGCTTTGATTTCTTCAATGGGGTGCTTGATCGCGGTCTGCACCTGATATTACCCACCATGGCTCTAGCGACACTCTTTGTTGCTGGCTGGAGTCGTTTTATGCGTTCCAGTATGATTGATGTGGTGAAACAGGATTATATGCGCACAGCCAGAGCGAAGGGAGTAAGCGCCGGGGCAATGATGTTCCAGCATGCCTTGCGTAATGCGGTGATCCCACTCATTACGGTGGTAGCGATTGATTTTGGCAGTGTTGCTGGGGGCGCGGTGATTACTGAGGGCATTTTTGCCTGGCCTGGCATGGGACAACTGTTTTTTAATTCGCTTGAGAGCCGCGATTTCCCGGTACTGCTCTCCATTCTGGTAATCGGTGCTGCCTTTGTGATAACGTTTAATCTGATAGCAGATATCTTGTATGGTGTGATGGACCCCCGTATCCGCTACTCATAAAGCAGCTGGAGAATAAGAATATGGATATATCTGAAAGGATCAACGCTGGAGCCGCGCAAGATGAAGAGCTTGAGCCGTTTCTTGAACTGACGCCGGAGTTAGTGCAGAAGCGCCGTAGCCAGGGAAGGATCATCTTTGATCGTTTCATCCGTAATAAGGTAGCGATTGGAGGTCTGGTCTTCCTGGTGTTGCTGATCC
Organism: Ktedonobacteraceae bacterium; assembly: GCA_035764225.1. GTDB lineage: Bacteria > Chloroflexota > Ktedonobacteria > Ktedonobacterales > Ktedonobacteraceae > DASRHT01. Next base: position 9,042 of record DASTZT010000367.1, on the reverse strand, counting down.
TGGTCTGTTTTCTCGGTCCATTTGTCACAGGCCATAATCAGCCGGATGTGTTGCATACTGCCGACGCATCGCAAGGGCCGTCATTGCAATATCCCTTTGGCACCGACGACCTGGGGCGCGACGAGTTTGCCCGCGCTATGTTTGGAGGTCAGGTCTCTTTAGAGGTAGGTCTCACTTCAATGCTCGTCTCCATCGTTTTTGGGATTGGCATTGGCTCCCTGGCGGGCTTTTATGGTGGGCTCGTCGATAACCTTTTGATGCGCCTGACGGATGTCTTCCTCTCGATCCCGCTCTACTTGCTCCTGTTCGTGCTCTCTGCCTCTTTCTCTGATGGGTCGCCTCGTTTTGTCATTTTGTTGATCGCCTTTTTTGGGTGGACCAATGTGGCACGCCTGGTACGCGGAGAGTTTCTGGCACTGAAAGAACGAGAATATGTGCTGGCTGCTCGTACGCTTGGGGCTGGAAGTTTTCGCCTGATGTTTCGCCATATCCTGCCCAATGCAGCAGGAGCGATCATTGTGAGCGCAACGTTGCTCGTCGGCGCGAATATCATTCTTGAGTCGGTGCTGAGCTTCTTTGGCTTTGGTCTGCATCCACCCTCTGCGAGCTGGGGCAACATGGTTGCCAATGGGCAGGGCCTCTATGATTCCGCTCCCTGGCTGGTCTTTGTTCCTGGTTTGTTGATCTTCCTCACCGTCTTGAGCTTCAATCTGGTGGGAGATGGCTTGCGCGACGCCCTTGATCCCTACATGACCGAGCGTTAAATTCTATGTTGTAGTAAGGAGTCACGAACTTGGGAGAGTATCTGCTCGATGTGCAGGATCTCAAGACCTACTTTAAAACGAAGGCCGGTCGCGTGCGCGCAGTGGATGGTGTGAGCTTCGCGATTAAGCCAGGCGAGAAAGTAGCGATTGTAGGAGAGAGTGGCTGTGGAAAGAGCGTCACAGCCCTCTCGATTATGCGCCTTGTGGCGCAACCGCCCGGCGAATATGCGGGCGGCAGTATCTTTTTTGATGGACAAGATCTGTTAGATGCCCCAGAAAGCGCCATGCGTAAAATACGCGGTGGCAAAATTGGCATGATCTTCCAGGACCCGATGACCTGCTTAAACCCTACCATGACTGTAGGACGGCAGATCGCTGAAGGGCTGCGTATCCATCTCAAATTATCGGAAGGCGAAGCGCGCAAACGGGCTATCTCGCTCCTCGATCAAGTGGGTATCCCTGCAGCGTCCGAACGCGTCAGTTCCTATCCTCATCAGTTTAGCGGCGGCATGCGGCAGCGCGTGATGATCGCTATCGCCCTGGCCTGCAACCCCAAGCTCTTGATCGCGGACGAACCGACAACCGCGCTGGATGTCACCGTCCAGGCCCAGATCCTGGAACTGATTAATGGCGTATGCAGCGAGTTTGGAACCGCGCTGATCCTCATCACCCATGATCTGGGCGTGGTGGCCGGGATGGCAGACCGTGTGATCGTGATGTATGCAGGCAAGGTGGTTGAAGAGGCTCCAACTGATGAGCTATTTAACAATCCACGCCACCCTTATACCATCGGACTACTGGGTTCTGTGCCGCGCTTGGATGAGAAGCGCACTGACGAGTTAAAGACCATTGAAGGCGCTCCTCCCGATCTATTAAGGCCCCCAACCGGATGCCCTTTCATGCCGCGTTGTTTCTTTGCCCGCAGCGTTTGTCGTACGATGCCTGCCTTTGATCCGGTTGCTGGCAATCAGGCGCATCGTAAAGCTTGCTGGGTTGATGTCACGAGCGAAAAAGAACAGGCTTACGCCGAACGGCGGCGTCAGAAACGATTGGCGGACCAGCTCGCAGCCCTTGAGGAGGCAGCCAGTCATACCTCTCAGCCATCGTAAAAAAACGCACATGATTTTAAGGAGAAGAAGATGGCAGACACATTGGTTGCAAGCAGGACATTGCTTGATGTGCGTGACCTCAAAATGCATTTCCCCCTGACAAGAGGTATCGTCATGCAGCGTGTGGTGGGCTATGTGCGGGCTGTTGATGGGGTGAGCTTCAGCATCGAACGCGGACAGACGCTTGGCCTGGTTGGTGAAAGTGGCTCCGGTAAAACAACGATAGGCCGGACGATTGTACGACTCTATAAGCCAACATCAGGTGAGATTATCTTCGATAACGAGGATCTGGCGAAGTTAAGCGGTGAAGCATTAAGAGGCGTGCGCAAACGGGTACAGATTGTTTTCCAGGACCCTTATGCCTCGCTCAATCCGCGTTTTACTATTGGTTCCTTGATCTCTGAGCCAATGGCGATTTATAAAATGGGATCGAGCCAGGAAATTCGTGACCGCGCCCTGGAATTGCTGCGCGTGGTAGGGTTGCGTCCCGAATACTTTGATCGTTATCCCCACGAGTTTAGTGGTGGACAGCGCCAGCGCATCGCTGTGGCACGCGCACTTTCGATCAACCCCGAATTTATCATTGCCGACGAACCCGTTTCAGCGCTGGATGTCTCGGTGCGCGCGCAGGTGCTCAATCTCTTGCAGCGTCTACAAGGCCAGTTTGGCCTGACCTATCTATTTGTTTCACACGATCTAAGCGTGGTACGTCATGTGGCTGATCGTATTGCTGTGATGTACCTGGGCAAAATTGTCGAACTGTCGGATCGTGACGAGCTGTACTCGGCTCCCAAACATCCCTATACGAAGGCGCTGCTCTCCGCCGTTCCCATTCCAGATCCTGCCGTAGAGAAAAAGCGCCAGCGCATTATCCTCTCTGGCGACCTACCCAGTCCAATTAATATCCCGACGGGCTGTCGTTTCCACACGCGCTGCCCGATGGCGCAAGCAATTTGTCGCGAGGTTGAACCAGCTTTTGAAGCAAAAGAAGGCCGCCAACATTATGCCGCCTGCCATTTTGCGGAACAGGTGACGCCCCCGGTAGCCGACTGAGCTAATGATACAATATGATACAAACGGCGGAGTACGTCTATTTTGCGTATTCCGCCGCTTATGTCATGCTGTGCAATTTGACATAGGGTTGCATTGGGAATATGCTATGCCATAGAGGATACTCTTGAAAAAATAGCAATAGTCGAAGCCATCGGTGGCGTATCCATTCGAGAATAGGAAGTTGATGCATGATCTATACGCGGCGTTCAAGAGGACAGATCGCGCTGCTGATTCTGTCCTTGCTCGGTAGCGGTGTTGCCGTTTACCTGACGGCTGTTCATTATCAGAGTGTGCCCCTGATCTGTTCACCAAGCGGTTTTATCGACTGCGCCCGCGTACTCTCCAGCTCTTACTCTGTTGTGCCTGGGACGACGATCCCTATCTCTATCCCCGGCCTTTTCTGGTGCGTTGTGAGCGCGGCTCTGGCTCTTGTCGGCTGGCGTCTGGGATCGCAGCGCCGTTCTCTGCGTCTGGCCGAGTTTGCCTGGACCTTACTGGGGATGCTTACCGCCTTCTACCTGATCTACGTCGAAATTGTCCAATTGCATACTATCTGTGCTTGGTGTACCGTCTTGCACGCGATTATCCTGGTGATGTTCCTTATCACCATCTGGCACTTACAGGAACCCGTATTTGAGGAGGAATTTGAAGAGGAGTTTGAAGGAGAGGAGGCAAAAGCATGAAACGCTGGCTGCTCCCGGCCCTGGCTATCGTTGTCGTCAGTGCGACTCTGCTCGTTGCCATCCGCCAATATATTATATTGACCTCTCCTGTCCCAATTCCCCATTCCGGCCTGATGCGTATCCCAAACAGCGCCTACAAGTATCATCTCTGTACAGAAGCGATGGCTTTTGCTCATGCCTTGCCGGACAATCCGTATAAGACGGACTATACATTCCGAGATCCATTTCGTCAGACCAGCGATACCATCATTCCTCACTTGCTTGACTATAATAGTCAAACGCAGACGGTGAGCTTAAGTGTAGAAATTTTGATTACCCAGGTTGCCACCTTCCATGAGGTCATTACCCAGGTGCATGAATTGGACGGAATCTCTGTGATCCTACCCGATAGACAGAGCCACCTCTATCATACAGAAATTCCGCAATTCATTCTCTCTTCCCTCAATCAGGGCCAACCAACCGTACTAGATTATACCTGTCCTGAGCAATGGGTATGGAAGGCCAATGCATGAACGGTAGGCGGTTATTACTCCCATTTAAATGTGCGGATGGCAACCAGCAAGATAACCACCGCCCAGACCGCCAGGACGATCAGTGAGAACGTTGGGAACGCAACGCCGTTGGTCATCGTTGCCTGGAGCGTCTGCGTCAGCGCGGCGGCGGGCAGCAGTTGGGCCAGTTCCGCCAGTGGCGCAGGCAGATGGCTGAGAGGGAGGATGCCTCCGCCCAGCATAATAAAGATTAGAAAAAGCGCGTTGGCGGCTGCCAGCGTCATTTCGGCGCGTAACGCTCCTGCCATCGCGAGTCCTAGCGCCGAAAAAGTCACCGTACCGAGAGCTATGATGAGCAGAGCCAGCAGCGGCGAGCCAACGGGCCTCCATCCATAGAATGCAGCCGCAACGCCTACCAGCAGGATAACCTGTACCGCCTCCAAAATGAGGATCGAGATTACTTTGGCGATGATCAGCCCACTACGCGGTAAAGGGGAGCTGCCCAGTCGTTTGAGCACCCCGTAGTAACGCTCGTATGCTGTCGCAATGCCCAGGTTAACCATCCCAGCCGCCATAATGGCTACGGCCAGAATGCCTGGCAGTAGAAAGTTAATCGGGCTGCCGTTAACGGCAGGAATGACGTTGATCGACATAAAAAAGATCAGCAGCACGACCGGAATAATCAGCGTGACCAGCACATTCTCGCCGCGTCGCGATGTGAGCACCAGCTCATAGCGCGTCTGGGTTGCTATTTGATGAGCCAGCGAGGCCGACGTGCTTTTGCCTGTTTGGTAATCGAGTGTTTTGGTTGCCTGTGTTGCCATTATTCTCGGACCTCCGATCCGGTCAGGCGCAGGAAGAGATCTTCCAACGAGCCATGTCCCACGCGTAGTTCGGAAAGGGTGATGTGCTGATCGCGTAGCCATGCTGTCAGCTCGGCTAAGAGGCTCGGCATCGTGTCGTCACTATGAGTTTCAATGACGTAGCTGCCGGGTCGCACCTCCTCCGCTTTGTGCGCAGAGGGCAGCGCCGCCAGTTGCTGGCAATCCAGCCCCGAAGGCGCGACAAAGCGTACAATGTGCGCGTTTTTCACGCCGGTCATGCTGGCAGGAGTGTCGAGCGCAATCAATCGTCCGTGATCGATAATAGCAACGCGATCAGCCAACCGTTCAGCTTCGTCCATCAGATGGGTTGTGAGCAGAACTGTAGCTCCATGACTTTTGAGGGTGCGAATAATCTCCCAGGTGGCCAGGCGAGCCTGTGGGTCCATGCCGGAGGTTGGTTCGTCCAGAAAGACCAGGGCAGGATTGCCAACCAGCGCCACTGCCAGGGCCAGGCGGCGTTTCTGTCCGCCTGAGAGTCTGCGGCAACGCGTTTTAGCAGCCGCCGTCAGCCCTACGCGCTCAAGCAAGGCATCGGTGTTTTGGGGATGCTCATAATAGCCAGCGAAGAGATGTAACACTTCGCGAGTTGTCAGCGCGGGATAGAGGCCGTCCTGTTGCAGCATCACGCCGATTTGCGGTTTGAGCGCCTGCCCATCGCGAATGGGATCAAGCCCCAGGACGCGGATCGTCCCCTCGTCGGGCTTACGATAGCCTTCGAGTGTTTCAACGGTTGTCGTTTTCCCTGCCCCATTGGGTCCAAGCAGCGCGAAAACCTCTCCACGCTGAACAGTAAATTGTAAGTTATCAACCACACGGTTCGAACCGTAACTTTTGCTGAATTTATCAACGACGATGACCGCAGTATCCAGGTTTTGCCCTGGTTGCCCCTGTTGGCTGGTCGTTTGCGCCGTTGTCTGCGCATGAGCAGACATACAAATATACTCCTTAGGAAGCTAATGCGAATAGCGATCAATATTTCTCTCTTATATAGAGTACAGCAGTTCTCCCAGGATGACAAGCCATTTTTTGGATACCAAGCCTCGCCCTGTCAACGCTTCATCTAATTTGACAATTGATTCGTACTAATGGTAGCAAAAAGCTTTTCTGTCACTTGAGAGCGGTCTAGTGAAAGTAGTTATGAAGAGAGGAAAAGGAGTGAACGTATGTTTGGTATTCTTTGGGGCGTTGTCGTTGTACTGGTAGTATTGTGGCTGCTTGGCTTCATTTTCCATATCGCGGGTGGATTAATTCATCTGCTGCTGATCCTGGCCGTCATCGTCCTGATATACAACCTGATTATGAGTAATCGCTCGCGAGGAACAGTCTAGCTTGTGGGCTATAACTTGTTCCATGCACGAACAGGGAACCAGCAAGAGCGGGTCGCGTACTTGATCGTTCGAGGCCCTGCTCACTGGTTCCCTGTTTTGCGCTCTCTTCTCTTCTCAAAACGAGCAGTTGGCTCTTTGTGATGTGTATTTTTCATCCGGCGTTAGAGCGTGTGGGCTTTGTTGCCTCGATTTTGTCGTGTATCTCTGCTGAAAAAAATATTGAAGAACTTAAATTTGCGCAAAGAGGAAGGAATATGATATACTAGCTGGATATTCAATTGTATATTTCATGTTGCTAAGTAGATTGTTGTAATGCATACCTTGGGAGACTCCGGCACTTGTTCCGACTGTGCTGGATGTTTTTTTAAGGGGGATAGGAGGATACCGCGATCATGTCTCTGGCGCACCAGTCGGACGCTTTTTCCAGTAAGTTTGTCTCGGAAGGCCTTACCTTTGATGATGTTCTCATCATTCCTGCTGCATCTTCAGTACTTCCTCGCGATGTTTCTACGCAGACCCGCCTCACTCGTAAGATCAAAATCAACATTCCTATTGCCAGCGCCGCTATGGATACCGTCACCGAAGGACGGCTGGCGATTGCTCTGGCTCGCGAGGGTGGGATTGGTATAGTCCATAGTAATTTGTCAATTGATGACCAGGCGCAAGAAATAGATAAAGTTAAGCGTTCGGAATCAGGAATGATTACCGACCCGATCACGCTGGAGCCGACCGCGTCCTTGCAAGAGGCGCTCGGTGCCATGCGACGGTTTCATATCTCAGGCATCCCCATTACAGAGAATGGTAAGCTGGTTGGTATTCTGACCAACCGCGATATCCGCTTCGAAACCAATGTGGAGCGCCCTATTGCCGAATTGATGACAAGGGATCATCTAATCACCGTCCCGGTAGGAACCACGTTAGAACAGGCCCGCGAAATTCTCCATCGCTACAAAGTCGAAAAGTTGCCGGTAGTAGACGATCATGGGATGCTCAAAGGGCTGATTACCATGAAAGATATCCAGAAGAAGATTTTGTACCCTAATGCTGCCAAAGATGAGTATGGGCGGTTGCGTGTGGGAGGAGCTGTCAGCGTGGGGCCAGATGTTGAGGCTCGCTGCGGCGCGTTGGTCGAAGAGGGGGTAGATGTCATCGTCGTAGATACGTCTCATGCTCACTCGCGTATGGTGCTGGAAACGATAGCGCGCATCAAAGATCAATTTGGCAAACGCATCCAGATTATCGCGGGCAATGTTGTCACTGCCGAAGCGACAGAGGCAGTCATCCAGGCAGGGGCAGATGCGGTCAAGGTTGGTATTGGGGCGGGAGCGATTTGCACAACTCGCGTCATCGCCGGTATTGGCATGCCGCAGATCACCGCTATTTATGATTGTGCGCAAGTGGCGCAGCAATACGATATCCCAATCATTGCCGATGGTGGTATTCAGTATTCCGGTGATATTGCCAAAGCTATTGCCGCAGGTGCCGACTCGGTGATGCTCGGAAGCTTGCTGGCAGGTGTGGATGAAAGCCCTGGAGAGCTGATTATCTCGCACGGTGAGCGTTTCAAAGACTATCGAGGCATGGGTTCAATCGCGGCGATGAAACAGCGTCGTTATAGTAAACATCGCTACTTCCAGGGCGAGATGGAAGAGTCCCAACTCATTGCTGAAGGTATTGAAGCTCGTGTGCCCTATAAAGGTGCGCTTGGTCCTTTTGTCTATCAAATGGTGGGCGGTTTGCGTCAAGCAATGGGATATGCGGGAGCGGCTACCGTCAAAGAGATGCAGGAAAACACCCGCTTCACGCGCATTACGGGCGCAGGCTTGCGTGAGAGCCATCCCCACGATGTCATGATCGTCAAAGAAGCTCCTAATTACGGCTCAAAAAGCCGCTAGCGGTTTCTGAAAAAGCGTAGTGTGAACGAGTACTCACGGGCGCTCGTTCACACTATATTTTTTATGATTCATAAAAATCGTGGTGATGTAATTAGCCAAGATGTCCCATATGATTGCACCTCCACCACCCATCGGTTAGAATAGCAAGGGTCAAGTTCTCTCGTAGAGAGCGCAATAATCGCTGCCTGAGAGTGCGGAGGAAAGAATGGTTGATCTCAAACAGATGTTGAGCCGTTTTCTATCAATTCCGGGAGTGCGTCAGGCGGTCCTGGTGGGACGCGATGGTTTAATGATTGAAGGGCTGACGCGAGATGGCAAAGAAGATATGGAGGCGGTAGGTGCGATTACCTCCACGAGTTTGAGTACGGCGGAAGCATTGGGCAAGGAGATTGCACGAGGAAGTGTTGTGGGGGTACTCATGGAGTATGAGCAGGGGTTAGTGAGCATTGATCCGTTAGGCGATTTTGCCATTCTAGTGACTCTTTCCGATAATGCCTCGAATATTGGCCGCGTGCGCCACCTGGTCAAGGCGAGCCGCAATGAAATTTTAGAGGCTCTTGACATTGTGTAGCGCAGAAAGTCATGCAGGAGACAAACTTCCTTATGCTAGCCGTGTAGACGGAGGGCGGCGCGTCTATGGAACAACTGACGAATCTTGTTATTTCAGATCGTGAGCTTGCCACTATTTCGGCAGTGCTAATGAAGCTAATGAATGATACGAATGCCACTTCTACGATGCTTATCGACAAAAGTGGTCAGGTGGTTGCTGTGCAAGGAACCGGCACGCGGCGTAACGTCACCACGCTTGGCGCATTACTTGCGGGCGTTTTCTCTT
>DASTZT010000366.1:0-6239 GCA_035764225.1 Ktedonobacteraceae bacterium | reverse complement strand
GTCGCCATTCGGGTAGCTCCGCGATCCTTTGCGGCAGCAGAGCCATGACCGCTTCGATCAGTACGCGGCTCGCGGTCACAAGCAAGCTGGACGAATCGGGGCCATGCTCGGCTTCGATCAGCAGATCGCGCACGACCAGCTCCGGGTCGGCGGTTTCATCGGCCAGCAAAATTGACTCGCTGGGGCCTGCTGGCAGACCAATATCCAGCGTACCGTAGAGCAAGCGTTTGGCCGCCGAGACATAGGGATTGCCCGGTCCGGTGATTTTGCGCACGCGTGTGATACTTTCGGTGCCATAGGCAAGGGCTGCAATTGCCTGAGCACCGCCCAGGCGATAGATTTCATGCACGCCACAAAGGTCAGCCGCCACCAGCGAGGCGGGATCTACCTCGCCATGCGGTCCGGGCGGGGTGCAGACAACAATGCGCGGTACGCCCGCGATGCTGGCAGGGGTTGCCAGCATATACATAACCGACGGAAAGGCTCCCTTGCCACGCGGCACATAGAGGCCGACGCTCGAAATGGGCGTAATTTTCTCGCCTACCATCACGCCGGGAGCGACTTGAGTAAACCACTGCTCATGCGGTAATTGCCGCTCGTGGAAGGTTCGCACATTATGAATGGCCTGCTGGATGGCCGCATAGACATCTTTATCAAGTAAACGGTGAGCGTGCTCAATCTCTTCTCGACTGACACGAAACTGCTCAGGAACGAGTTGCACATGGTCAAAACGCTCCATAAACTCAACCACAGCCTCGTCTCCACGCTCGCGTACAGCTCGCACAATGGGACGGACATACTCTATCAACTCATCGATTGCAACCTCTGCGCGCCGCATCAGGCGATTGCGCTGGCTTGCACTCATGTTGGCAAGTTCGTAGAAATGAATCATGACTTGTTTCCTTCGCTGTAAGTAAAAATAGATCGTTCGCCGGGGTTTAGGTGATCTAGAGGTCGCATCTAGCCTCCTCATACGGTGCATCATACGAAACAATAGCGGCATTGTCTATAGCGGTATCATGGATTTAAGGCTTTGCAACTTTCCTTATGACCTGTTTGCATGGGAATAGGCTTCCCCCTTCGTAGCGACGAGCTTTAGCGCGTCCAATTTATTGAGCGTCCTCTCCTGCGAGTCCACAACGAGGCGCTAAATGGTCAAAAAAAGCTGACACTTTGGCGTTAGAAATCCCTTCACTATTGTCCCTGCACGCATTACAATAGATAGCGTAGATGAATCGCAGCTATGCCAGAAGAAAATTTGGAGGCTCTCTATGCATATTGTTACCGTGGCCGAAATGAGGGAATTGGAAGCACAGGCAGATAAACGGTGTGGTCTCACTTCATCTTTATTAATGCAGCAGGCCGGGAAAAGCGCGGCTGAGATTTTTATAGCACATCTACCAGCTAATCATACGGTGAGCGGTCTGGAGATACTTTTTCTGATTGGTCCGGGCAATAATGGTGGTGATGGTCTTGTAATGGCGCGCCATCTGGAGCAGGAAGGAGCTATTGTCCATCTTTATGATTGGAAAAGGCACAAGCTAACCGTGCGTGGGCACGGGGTTGCTGAGGAAGAAGCGGTGACAGAGTTGGAGGCGATTATCCGGCATGTGCCGTATGTGATCGATGCCCTGTTAGGAACTGGCCACTCGCGGCCCCTTCCTGAGGATATGCGCGGCCTGATCCGACGCGTTCATCAGGAACGCGAGCAACGCCCTGAGCTGCGTTTTGTGGCGATTGACCTGCCGACCGGCCTCAATTCCGACACGGGCGAGGTCGATCCTGGAACGGTGCGGGCCGATATGACGATTACGCTGGCCTGTCCTAAGCAGGGATTTTTCTTCTTCCCCGGACGTGGATATATCGGTGAACTCTCTGTTGGTGACATTGGCCTGCCTTCTGAACTTGAAAGGCATTTACGAACAGAGATGCTAACCGACGAGCTTATTCACGCGCTCTTGCCGCAGCGTCCGCTGGATAGTAACAAGGGAACTTTTGGCAAGGTGATGCTTTTCTGTGGCTCTCTGCCCTATCCTGGTTCGGCCTATCTCGCGGGTAGCAGTGTGTTGCGCGTGGGAGCCGGTCTGGTGACGTTAGCGGTGACGGAACGAATGCTGCCGATCTACGCCAGTTCGCTGCACGAGGCGACCTATGTATTGCTGCCCGAAGAGGATACGGAGAGCTTCAATCGAGCAAAGAAGCTTACCAGCCACCTGGACGGCTATAGCACGCTGCTGATTGGCCCAGGTTTGGGGCAGTCCGCAAATACGCGTGAAGTGATCCTGCAAATTCTGGAATATCTGCGAGGGCTGCCTGAGCAGACGCGTCCGCAGCTCGTGATTGACGCGGACGGACTCAACAATCTTTCGGCGTTGGAGCACTGGTGGACTTTGTTACCGCCGGGCACAGTGATTACGCCGCACCCTGGCGAGATGGGCCGTTTATGCGGAGGGTTGAAAGTTTCGGGAGGCAATATTGAGCGGTTAGGGTTGGCTCGCGATAAGGCCCGCGAGTGGAAGGTGGTGCTGGTGCTGAAAGGTGCCTGCACGATTATTACGGAGCCTGAAGGAGGGACGCGTATCAACTGGCAAGCCAATCCCGCCCTGGCTTCTGCTGGTACCGGAGATGTGCTGGCTGGCATGATTGCAGGCTTTCGAGCGCAGGGATTGTCGTCGTTTGATGCTGCCAGCGCAGGCGTGCATTTACATACCAGCGCATCCGAGTTGGTAAGCAAGGCGGTAGGCGATGCGGGTTTGCTGGCCTCGGATCTCTTGCCTCAGATCCCACGCGCGATGGTAAGCATGGCTCATCCGGGCAACAAAAAGAACACGATGCACGCCATGATATAGACCGAGACTAGCTGAACTCCAGCCAGCCAGGAGGTCTCGCCATCCAGACTGATGAAGGTGAACAGGATCGTTGCCAGTCCCAGAATCACCAGTTCCAGGGGGCGGAAAACCAGATCGAGCGGCGTGGCAAAGAAAAGGCTGGCCAGTACCAGCACAGGAGCGACAAGGGTAGCAACCTGAATCGATGAGCCAGCCGCGATTGCCATGCTCAGGTCGATGCGGTCACGATATGCCACAAAAAGGGCGCTGGAGTGCTCGGCGGCGTTGCCCACGATAGGAATAATCACCAGGCCAATAAAGATCGTTGACCAGCCTAGCTGTTGCGCGACCGGCTCAATTGTCCCTACCAACAATTCGCTATTGATCGCGGTACCAATCGTCGCGACGAAGAGCATGACAACTAATAGCCAGAGGCGAGGCGGTTTGCGTGCATCTACTTCCTGCGGGGGCACTCCTCCTGTAATGGCTTTGCTCTCGCTCTCCTTGTCGCCGTTCTCTTCGGCCTCCTCCTGAGGAGCAGGGGAGCGGGAGATCAATTTTGTGCCTCTGCGCCCTCTGGGGCTGCGACGAACGGCCCGCACATGGAAGACATGATGGGCCAGATACATGATATAGACCACCAGCAAGATAATAGCCACGCCAATGCTGATGGATTCCAGGTGACCATGATCGCTAATCGCAGTAGTGGCGGTATAGGGAATCAGCAGACCGGCTACTGAGAGCACCATCATAGCGGAATACTGACCTGCGTCACGATTGCTAAAATATTGCCTGCCCCAGCGCCAGCCGCCAATTGCGAGCGAGCCTCCCAGGACCAGCAGAGCGTTGCTAATAATCGAGCCGGTAATCGACGCCTTGACGACCTGAAGCAGGCCCTGTTGCAGGGCAAAAATGCCAATAATGATCTCAGGCGCGTTGCCAAAGGTGGCGTTGAGCAAACCGCCTGCGATAGGTCCAACGTAGTATTCCAGGTTCTCAGTCGCCCATCCAATCAAAGCAGCCAGAGGGATTAAGCTGAGCGATGAAAAAATAAAAATAGCCGTCTCTTGTTGGGCTCCCCCGACTAGCTCGATAATGGGGGCAACGACGGCTAATATAAGTAATAGATAGAGCCAGCGTGGCATGGCAACTCCAGGCAAAAATGCGCCTGTGACCAGTGGGACTCGCCCCGTCTGGTATTATTCAGCAGCGACTTTTTCAGACTCGTCAATCACCTTGATAGTAAGCTTCGGTTCCAGGCCGGTTGCGACCTTGACGGGGACGCTAAACGTGCCGGGGATACGAATTGGATCTGCTAGCTCGATGGAACGACGGTCGATAGTGAGATTCTCGGCTGTGCGCAAGGCCGATGCGATATCCTGACTGGTGATTGAGCCATAGAGGCGTCCCTGGCTACCCACGCGAGCTTTGAAGGTGAGCGAAACCTGGCCCAGGCGCTCGGCCAGCTGGCGATTTGCCTCATCCTGTTTCTCGCGCTGACGTTGTTCTGCGGCGATACGCTGCGTGCGGTTAGCGATCAGCGCCGGGGTAGCTCCGGCAGCCAGGCGGCGGGGCAAAAGATAATTGCGGGCGTAACCGTTGGCGACCTCTTTCAAGTCCCCGGCTGCTCCCAGTCCCTCGACGTTTTGTAAAAGAATTACTTTCATGGTGAAAAAAGCTCCTCATAGAGGGGGTGAAACCCTTCTTCCTCTCAACCGATAATACGTCGGTAAGTATACACCTTGCGTTAAGCGAACGCAAGCTCTTTGCTTATGCGACGAAGCCAGGCAAATCAAACGTTCCTCGTATCACAGCCTCTCACAGTAAGCCTACCGGAGAGGCAATCTTTTTACGCTGGTGCCTGGTTTTCCTATGCGTAGTGGCGCACTTACCTCATGTAAGTGCTGGAGAATATCTTTGTATGACTGAAAAAAGCTGACTTCAGTATATGGAATGTGATGTTCCTGGCAGAAAGCCATAATAATATGACGGGCCACAGACAGGTTGTTGCGTGGCATACCGGGGAACAAATGGTGTTCAATTTGGTAGTTCAAGCCACCATACCAGAAATCAGTCAAGGGGTGAGATTTGACATTACGAGAGGTTAAGACCTGCCGATACAAAAATTCTCTCCGGCTGTCTTCGTCGTAGACTGGCATACCTTTGTGATTCGGAGCGAAAATCGATCCCATATACAGGCCGGTGAGCGCCTGATGCATCAGGATAAACAGGGTAGCTTTCCATATTCCAAAAAGGATGACGAGGAAAGAACAGTAGCATACGAAGTGAATGCCCAGGAGGATCAGCTCTAACACAAAGTTTTTGGGACGTTTTTGCAAAAGGTAGCAGATACCCTGACATTGCAGGTCAAGAAAGGTCAGGGTAAGCATAGGAAAGAAAAAATATGCCTGATATTTAATAATGAAGACCTGGAGCAGATTGCTTTTGCGCGGCAGATCCGCTTCAGAAAAAGCGAGAAGGGGAATGTCGAGATCGGGATCGAGATCGAGGTGATTAGGGTTGTTGTGGTGTTGATTATGTTTGTTAATCCAGTATGCACAGCTAATGTCAGTAAGCAAATTGCCTGTAATCAAGCCCAAAACGGTATTTTTCCATGACGCTCGGAAAACCTGGCGATGCCCGCTATCATGGCCGAGTAAAGCCAGTTGAGTGGTAACAAAAGCTAGATACGCGATAGCACAAAGCTGGAGCATGATCTGCTGGCTGCTATATGCGGCCAGCAGGAAAAGCCAGCTCGTTACAAGCAAGGCAGCAGTTGCCATGATTTTCATCGTATAGTAAGCTGGCTGCTTTTCCAACAACCCTTTTTCCGTGATTCGTCCCTTTAGTTGTGCATAAATATTAGCTGACGACGCCATACGTACTTCCTACCCTCGTTCTGCTTCCATTATACGCCGCTCAACCCAGTTGGCAAATATGGAGATTGTAATCGAGTAGGAGGGATGTCTTTTACTTTTTGTTATCAGATCGCGTTCGTACAGTTTCTTAACGACCTGATACACTACCTTTTCATTAAGCCGAGTATATAGGGCTAGCTCTGAAGCTGTGGCCTGTCCAATATTGACCAACGCTTTAAGGCAAGACCTCTGTTCTTCATCGGTGCGGTTCCACAGGTCAGCGAAAAAACTATCCCAATGTTCTAACAAGTTATCTATGGCGGGGGTAACATCCTGCAAGCTGGCAGACCTGGCTCTCTTTATATTCAGTATATCAACTAATTCAGAAGAGATTGCCTGGATCAGAAAGGGATGGCACGCCGTGACACGAATGATTTCACTCACAACCTCGTCATTAAAAATATCTTGAGTTGGTAGCGGATTGATAATCAGTTTGCGAGCGTCATAGTCTCGTAGAAAACTGACAGGCAGTGTTTCGACATGGACAAAATAG
>DASTZT010000365.1:0-4259 GCA_035764225.1 Ktedonobacteraceae bacterium | reverse complement strand
ATAGTAGCCACTATAGACATTGACGGCATAGAGGGACTGCTTTTCCAGCGTAGGGGGACCAAAGATGCTGACGAAAGCTTACAAATTGGCCAGGAGATTGAGGTTATGGTAATGGCAATGGATAAGGGCAGTGTAGAGCTTTCGCAGATCCATGCTCAGCTTCGGGATGAAGTATTACGCGACCTGCGTCCAGGCCAAAGACAAACGGCACGCATTTGCAGCCTGACCTCTGAGGGCGTTTATGTTGACCTGGGCGGCCCCATCGGCTTGATTCCCACCGCTCAGGCGGTGCATGGCTATATCACTCACCCCGCTGACCTGTTTGCCAGAGGGCAGCAAGTCGTTGTCAAGATAGAGCAGATCGACGACGAGAAACATGTATTGCTGTCGCTAGTAGAAAATTATTGACGCGCTGGTGAATAAACTCACGCATCTGGAATAAGGTTTCCGGGCTGAGTCGCATAAAGGGCTGTAAAGCCACACGCTGTACAGGTCAGAGCCGCCAGCGGTGACGTACTTGATCTGCCGCCAAAAAGGGTTACGGCACGTTCAGATTGTACAAGGTGCAGTGGTCTTCCATCAGAAGTGCTGATGAGCGTACTTACTCGCCTTTCACCACAGAAAGGACATGGTGCATAAGAGTCCTGGCTCATATTTTTCTTTTATCCTTAAAATCAGTTATTCCATAAACCCATTAAACGGCGCAGGAGCATTACTATGCTCTTCGATATCCCAGGTTTTGTGCCAGAGCGAGCTGGCACCGTCAACCCTGATGGTCTGGCCGCTGATATAGGATGCAGCGGGCGAAAGCAGGAAGGTTACGACGGCTGCGACCTCACTTTCGGTGCCCATGCGTCTGAATGGCAGGTCACGCTGGCCCTGTTCAAGAAAGGGACGGTTGGCTTCTCCGTATGTTTCCAGGCCGCTTGATTGAATGACGCCAGGGGCAACGGCGTTGATCCGTATGCCCCGGTGCGCCCATTCGACGGCCAATGTCCTGGTGAAATTCTCAATCCCGGCTCGTGCTGCGCCCGAATGGACCATGCCGGGAAAGCCGCGCCAGTGATCCATTAACATATTGACAATGGCTCCTCCGTGCTCGCCCATATAGCTGTGATATGCCTGCTGACACATAAAAAAGGTTCCCGTCAGATTCGTCTCTACCACCGCTCGCCAGCCCTTTGGCGTCACGTTTTCGGCAGGGCTGAGATATTGCCCACCGCCGTTGTTAAACAGGCCATGCACCGCTCCATACTCGCCGAGCACGCTCTCGAAAAGAGCCGTGATCTGTTGCTCATCACGAATATTACAAATGCAAATCGAGGCCCGGCCTCCAATTGCCGTAATTTCGTCACGTACGCGCTCCAGATTTTCCTGCCTGCGTGCCGCCAGCACGACATGCGCACCCAGCGAGGCCAGTTCGTGAGCCGTTGCGCGTCCGATACCGGTGCCGCCGCCAGTCACGATTAGCACCTGACCGGCGAAGAGATCGGGACGAAAAATGGACCTGTAATGCATGGCCTGTCCTCCCTATCGGTTGTGCTATCCCAGCAATTTTGTTGCGCTCGTGCTCACTTAATCGGAAACATGCCAGTATTCTTGGCAATGATCGTGAGCATAATCTCGTCAGCGCCGCCGCCAATGGAGAGCAGGCGCGAATCGCGGAAATAGCGCGCGATAGGATATTCTTCCACATACCCCATGCCGCCATGAAATTGCACGCAAGTATCGGCAACCTCACGCGCCAGACGGCCCGCCTTAAGCTTGGCCATCGATACCTCCAGCGTGGCGTCCATGCCCGCGATCATCATGCGCGTGCAATGGTAGGTGAGCTGGCGCAATAGTTCGATCTCGGTCAACAATTCGCCCAGTTTGAAGTGTATCCACTGGTTAGCGATCAACGGCTTGCCAAAGGCGTGACGTTCTTTACAGTATTTGATCGTAATCTCAATGGCCTTTTGCGCACCCGCCAAACCTGTGACCGCGCCGATCAATCTTTCCTTTTGAAATTGCTGCATCTGCAAGATAAAGCCCATGCCCTCCTCACCGATGCGCAAGGACTTCGGCACGCGCACATTATCAAAATTGAGGATGCCAGTATCGCTGCTGTGATTGCCCAGCTTTTCGAGCTTGCGGCTAACGCTGAAGCCGGGGGTATCGGTGGGGATGACAATTAACGACATGCCTTTGTAGCCCGTACCGGGACTGGTACGAGCGAGCAGCACCAGGAAATCGGCCTGGGTGCTATTGGTAATCCACATTTTGGTCCCGTTGATGACGTACATATCGCCATCAGATTCGGCCCTGGTGCGGAGCGAGGCCACATCCGAGCCTGCGTCCGGCTCGCTGACCGCGATAGACGCAACCATATCGCCAGCAATAGCGGGAGCAAGAAAGCGCCGTTTCAACTCTTCGGAGCCATGTTGCGCCAGAGCAGGAGTCGCCATATCGGTATGGACGCTAATCCCCATCGGCACGCCGCCACACGAGAGCCGCCCAAGCTCTTCATGTAAAATCACATTATACCAGTAGTCCAGAGCGGAGCCGCCATATTCTTCTGGATAGGAAAGGCCAAGCAGCCCAAGCTCGCCCATTTGCTTAAAAAGGGTATGGGCGGGAAAAATGCCATCGGCCTCCCATTGCTCGATATGAGGTTCGATCTCCTTTTCGGCAAACTGGCGCACCAGTTGACGAAACATATTGTGCTCATCATTGAAATAGATTGACGATGAGTTTGACATGCTATACTCCTATCTGCCGTCTAGCGCTATCGTTGCCATACACCTGTGACACAACCATACAACGAATGCAGCAGATAGATCAAGTCTTCCTTACAGCCGACCGTAGGGGCCTTCCTTGCAGCCGACCTGAGCGAAGCTAGCGCGATAGCAGCGTTGGTCGTCTGGATAGAAGGATAGGGCTGGCCCCTGCCCTGCTCGCGCCCGCGTTAGTCGGCTGGATTGCAAGTCCTTCACTCGTCCAGCAGCTTGACGCCCCAGGTTGAGAGCCAGTACCAGATGCCACAAAAGCCATCCATCAGCATCGCAACGGTAAAATTACGATAGAGCTGATCAAACTCCTTTTCCGTCAGCGTTTTTGTTTCCAGCAGAAACGATTTCAGCAGTTGCAGCTCAACGGTGAAATTATCGTAACAGCCCTCGTACGCTTCCGACCCTTTAGAATAATCGATGGCACACGCCTTCTGTTGGACGTGCCGATACCCGGTCTGGCGCAGGAAAGAACCCAACAGCGGTGTAACCGTTGTTGGCCAATCATCAGAGAACAGATAGCCATCAGCCCTACGCTTAATCCTGGCAAGTAACGCGCCTACTTGCTCGCAAACGCCGCTATTGGTCATTGGCGTTTGCGCTTCCAACAAATACAGCATCCCTCCTGGGCGCAAAATACGCTTACAATCGTCCAACAGAGCAGGCCATGCGCTTAAAGGCATAAAAGAGCTAAGATAATGAGCATTCACGACATCAAAAGTATTATCAGGGAAATCCAGATGCTTTAATACATCCATGTTTCTAAAATGCGCATTCTGCAGTCCTTGTGAATGAGCTATGGCAGAAGCGTACTTTATCATCGCCTGATTGATATCAACACCGATGACCTCAATTTTGGGATATTTGAACGCGACATCAAGCGCCCAGCTGCCTGGGCCACAGGCAACGTCAAGCACAGAGTGAATATCGGACACATCATTATGCCCCGGAAACAACTTTTCCCCGGCACGCGTGAGCATAGCATGTAAATCAATGAGGCGGGTCATTTCTGTCACATTATTCTCAACCAGGGTACTGGGGATCTCTGACGATTCTGGGTGATGGTTATTCTCTACCATACGCCTCTCTCCTACCCTACAAGTGCAAAGCACCCAAAAAATTACTCTATCAGACAACATTTTACTTAAAGATGCATAAAAAAACATCGTCAAAAACAACGTATTCCCAGTGGACAATTCGCGCATTACCATGATGGGACTACGTTAAAATGAACGGGTCGGCAAGGTGAAGTTTTAGCAAAGGAGCATCACAGATCGATAAGTCAACTGAAGTTTAGAGAAGATGGTGATCGATAGCGTAGCGCATTGCGCCTGTACGGGAGCTGACGCCCATCTTGCTATAGATCGAGCGCAAATAGGAATTGACTGTGGCATAACTAATCATCAGTTGTCCAGCGATTTGTACATTGGTTAACCCACGTGCCACCAGCCGCAACACTTCAAGCTCACGTTTTGTCAGGCTAGTTGGCTC
>DASTZT010000364.1:0-13404 GCA_035764225.1 Ktedonobacteraceae bacterium | reverse complement strand
CCACCACGCTGGAGCTGGGTAAGCGAATCCACCAGCTGGTCGCTTAAGGTTCCGGTAATAATCACGATGGTTGAGCCTATGGGGAGGCGTGTATATTCGGCCTGGATTACCTCTTCGATGTTGGAGCCGAAATAGCTTTGTGTGCGTCCCAGCGCCTCCATGATGCGTTTGCGCTGCTCCTGATTGCTGGATGGTGGGAGATGGATACGACGCCGTTTGAGCTGAGCCTGAATCCTGGCAGTGAGCGTGGCATCATCAGCTCCCTGCCCGATCATGAGCATATCCTCATCCGGTATCGACATAATGGTGTTGGCGTATAGCCCTACGGTGTAGCCCTGGTCGATAGCCCAGCTCGAAACAGAGGCTGCGGCGCTAATCGATAACTCTTGAATATCAGGATTGATCCCATAGTGGGCGTCGAGGCGAAAAACGATATTGAGGAAAATCACCATAGTGTATGTTGTCGTTGGCTCGTACACTTTGCTCTGGAGTTGCAGTGTACGGGCTGTCGCCTTCCAGTGGATGCGCCGCAGGCTATCGCCATAGGCGTATTCGCGCACGCCAATCGTACGAGAAGGGTCTTCTAGCAGACGGCGTGGGGCGCGTCTCTCTCCGAAGGGGTGGCGTGCCGGGAGGCCAAAGCTGGTGAGCGGGGCGACCAGCGGATAGACGAGAAGGTATTGCAGGGTGTCGAAGCGGGCATGACGTTCAATAAAGCCGAAAACATCGCCGCTACGTAGGGTGGTTGGCCCAAAAGTATAGACGCCCCGCCTGTTGCATTGCACCGTATAGCGTCTGGTCACGCGTTCGTACCAGCGCAGGCTAAACAGGCTACTCAACATGGTCTGATTATTGACCATAGTGGTGTAGAATTTCTGCCCTTCGATGGTCAGGGTCGAGGGAATCGTGTCGTCGATCTCCAACCAGGGTAACGGTAGCAGTTTGCTATTCTCAACCGAGTGTGAGAGCGTCACCTCCTCACCGAAAAGCACCTGTTTTTCGCTCAGGCTGCGCTGAAAACGTAGATCGCTCAGGCAATATCTGGCCCAGATGTCGGTGGTGCCGAGAACGAGCAGCACCAGAAGCCCGCCAACTTCAAAGAGCGGCTGCTGAAGAGGTATGCCAATGGCGAGCAGTATCAGGCACAGGACATACCAGCGCCTGTTCAGGTAACTGCCTGAGCCTGCTGCTTGTGGAGATGGGGAGACGCGTTCTCTAGAAAGGGAAAATCTCATGACTCCACCGGAACCGCAACTGAATGAAGCACTTCGTCAATAATCTGATCCATGATGCGACCATGCAGGCGTGACTGGCTGGTCGCGAGAATACGATGTGCCAGCACAGACGGGGCGAGGCGTTTTACGTCATCGGGCAGCACATATTCTCTCCCGGAGATGGCTGCATGGGCCTGACAAGCTCGATAAAGCGCCAGCGTGCCGCGTGGGCTAACGCCAAGCTCAACCGCATTATGGGTCCGAGTTGCGCGTATGACCTCAACAATATAACTTTCAACGGCAGGCTCGACATGTACTTTGCGAATCACCTTTTGCAGGCTCAACAGTTGTTCTGCTGCTAATACAGGCTGCAATTCTGCCAGAGGCTGCTCTTCTTTAAAACGTTGGAGGATCAGCCGCTCTTCCGCCCGGCTGGGATAATCCAGGCGCAAGCGCATCAGGAAGCGGTCGAGCTGTGCTTCTGGGAGCGGAAAGGTGCCCTCTAACTCCACCGGGTTCTGAGTTGCCAGCACGATAAAGGGTCGTGGCAGTGCGACGGTATCGCGCTCAATGCTGATCTGCCGTTCCTCCATCGCCTCTAACAGGGCGGACTGCGTACGTGGAGTGGCGCGATTGATCTCGTCGGCAAGGACGACCTGCGAGAGTAGCGGCCCTGGTCGGAATTCAAACTCGCCTGCTTTCTGGTTATAGAAAGTGATGCCTGTAATATCTGATGGGAGCAGATCGGGGGTGAACTGAATGCGCTGGAAAAGGCAGCCGAGAGACTTGGCGAGCGATTTGGCCAACGTGGTTTTACCGATGCCGGGCACGTCTTCGAAAAGGACGTGGCCTTCACAGAGCAGCGCGACCATCAGCAGATCGATAACCTCTTCTTTTCCCACGATGACTCGACCGGTGTTTTGCCGCACCGCGCGGGCAGCTTCCTGTACCTGGCGGATTTCTTCGCTATATGTCATGTGCGATCCTTACTTTAGATCAACGGTAGGCAAATAATCATCAATGATTTAGTATCATAACGCTGACGCGAGATCGTATACAAAAATTATACGCACAAATCAGGAGAAATTTCACCTATCCCTGGTTGTAATGCTTTTAGCGCAAACGAAAAGCACGAAAGCGAATTTTCGCTCTCGTGCTTCCCTGTTCATCTGCTGTTTCCCTCTCTGCAACAAGGCGGAAGAGATGTAGAAAAAAGTTAAAAGCCCAGTCCCGCGGATACAACCTCTACGGTTACAGGCTGAGAAACTGCTTGCTGTCCATTCTGGTCCTGTACTACGGCTGTGACTCGTGCTGTGTTCATGTTGTGTTTCCCCAGAATGCGGATGCGCCAGGTGAGCGAGGCGGTCCCGGCTCCATCAGTGGCTTGCGTTCCGCTGGCAAATATTCCGGGAGCCACATTGTACTGCACAATCAGTTTCACACTGGCCCCTGGCTCATTGGTCATCACAAATACTTGCACGTTTGTATTGTTAAAGACCTGTGGAGGAAGTCCTGCGATCTGGACCGACAGAGCGCCTCCCGCGGGAACGTTTGGCTGAGTGGGGGGAGCAGTCGGAAGGTTGGCCAGGGATGGCGTAGCACTCTTGGGCGGCTGGCTGCTCGTCGTGCCGCCCTGCCCTCCATGAGGAGGTGCAAAGGTCGGACGGAGATCCACCGTTCCTGATACAGTCGTCCCGGCTGGGCCTGTAGTTAATGAGGGCTGCGGGGGCGCAAAGAAAATGCTGCTGGCAAAGCTGACAAAGACAATACTAGAGATAAATACTAGCAAGACTGCGACCAATAAAAATCTGTAGGCCGGGTCCTTGCGTACGAGGTGCCAGAGTTTCCCAAAATGATTGGTCGGCGTTGACAGATTACGAGGAAGAAACTGTCCTGAGTCAGCGGTAGTCATTTGCTCGTGTGGAGCAGGAGAGGGCTGCTGCCCAGGATACGGCGGTAATATCAGCTTTCCTGATGACCGATTGCGCTCTTGTACTTCTGGAAGGTCGTCAATCATCAATCTAAAGCCTCCTCTCTCAGCTATCTTTGTGTCAATAGAGCTTATTTTAGTCCATCGTGCCGTTTATGTAAAATTATTGGGCCAAAAGTGCTAATCAGGGCGGAATTGCCACTAAAAAAGACACCTATTTTTCTATTATCGGCCTACTTTTTCGCTAAGGCGAGTACTTCTACAATCACGGCGGCCCCAAGAACAATGATGGCCATAAAAAGGCTCCAGCTATGTAACGCACGCATCATCAGATTGAGCGTTATCACCAGCGCCAATAATGCGCCCTGGCGAATGGCCTGATGAACGGTGGGATGATAGCGATTGAAGGCAAACAGGCGGCTACTGATAAAATAGATGGTCAGCGCAAGTGTGCTGGTCAGAGCAACGCATAAGATCAAGAAAAAAGCAACAAAAGCTATCGGCGTGGCTGGCGGTACAAAGCGTGTGAATAGCAGCAGTCCGCCCCAGGCCAGGGGAGCGATGGGTAAGAGTCTATAGAGCGATGCGCGATTATTCATAGCTACCTCATCAAGTTAAAGCCTTTATTGCCGTTGAGAGGAGCTTCATTGCGGCGGCGGCTGGCCTGAGCTTCCGGGCTAAAGTACTTTTGCCATAAATCGGGGGCATCTTTGCTCTCGCCTCCATGCGTGGTGTAGCGCGTGCGCACGCGACAGATTACCGGGGTATTCACGCCTGCGCCAGCGACGATCACCTGGCCTTTGGAGAGGGCAGGCAGGTTGTTCAACAGATCGCGTCCAACCCCTTCAATGGCAGCCGCGATACTCTTCTGGTCGATCTCATTGACGATGCGCATGATGCATTGCGTCTGGCACTGGCTCAGCACGTCTGCGTCCAATTTGCCGGGGCGCTGGCTAATCAGGCCGACACCGATGCCGAATTTGCGTCCCTCCGCCAGCACTTGCTTGAGGATGGCGGTGGAAACGACCTCGGTCCCGCCTGGAGCGAAGTGATGCGCCTCCTCGATCAGCACGAAGACAGGGTAGGGCAGGTAGGTTTCGCCGTCATGAACTTTTCCCCGCTCGGTATTCATGCGGGCCTGGTTGAGGCGACGCAATAATGTCGCAACGATGACCTGCTGGTCGCGCTCATCGATCTCATTGAGTTGCAGCACGGTACACTGTCCGGGCTTGAAAATCACAGACAGGTCCAGGTGTTGCGTATCGTCAAAGGTAAAGCTTTGCTCAAAACGCTGCTCCACGCGCCATGTCAGCGCGTGAACCGTGCTCGAATCGTCGGCTCCTTCGCTCTCTTCATCATTTTTCTGTTTCGAGACGCTTTTGATGGCCTGCTTCAAATCAGCGCATCCCCAGGGCGTACCACGCTTGGTCTCGTTGACTTTGCGTAATGCTCGGCTGAGCAGGTATTGCTGCTTCTCCGTCATCTCTGGGAGCAACTGGCGCATATCGCCAATATTCAGCGTGGAGAGGCGCACTTTCACCTGCTCTGGCTTGTAAACCTTGACCTGAGCCTGGTAGGCGTTGCCCTGTCCATCTCCTGCTTCGGTGAACTGAGGGGCGTTAGCGATCTGGTCGAGCGTGCCATATTCGCCGTGTGGATCGATGATTAAGACGCAGGCTTTATTATGGGGCTGCATCAGCTCTTCAATCAGCACGCTGGCGAGATAGCTTTTGCCCGCGCCTGTGCTGGCAATGATCGCCATATGGGTGCTGACGACATCCTTGACTGAAAGCACGATGGGCACAGCGTTATCCGGTCGGGTGAGCAAAGATCCGATGGTGGCGGAGCCGGGTTGCTTTTCTTGCTTGCGGCTCAACACTTCCGCCAGCATCTGGTCATCGGCCAGGAAAATCTGCTTGCCCGATTGAGGCGGAATCCAGGGGTTGATAAACGAGCTGGTGGCCGCTTCGTAGTAGCCCATAATGGCGACATGGAGTTCGAAAAGTTCGTTGGTGAGCGCGTGGTAGCCTACCATCGCGGCCACCTGAGCGGGCGAGATCTCCGGCTCACCCAGGAAGGTGTCCGGGTAGAGCTGCAAGGGGACGCGCTTGGTAATGCGCCCCAGCACGCGGCGTGTGATGGGTGATGTGCCATTCAAGCTCACCGACGGAGCATCGGCAAGCTCATAATAAACATATTCGCCGTTTTTAAGCTCTTGAGCATTATCGCGCGAGACAAAGGTATATTCGTGAGTGGTCTCGCCTGGCCCTTTGGTAATGCCGACAGGTTTGCGTGGAGGGCGTGGACCGGTTAGGGCAAGGTTGTTTGGTTCGAGCATCGCAAATCCTCCATCAGCCTGTGGTTTCTACTTTGAGCCGCCAGGCAAAGTTACGTTTGACGATTGAGAGCAGCGCCAGATTCTGGGGAAAGAGCCGTTCCAGTTGATCGATGATGTGCAGCGTCACCATTGGTAAGAGGCTGCTGCGCTGGGCGATGATATGGGGCAGGTATCCCATATGGAGATAGGCGTTTTCCACCTCGCCGGGATCGCTAAAGTAATGGAAAGCGCGAACTTCTTCATCGGTCATCGTCTCGATCTCGCTTCCCAGTTCAAGCGAAAGCAACGGCACTCCATGCGTTCTGGAGAGAAAGAGGCAGGTGCCCTCAGTCTGAAGCTGTTGTTCCATCATTCCCAGCACCATCACGTAAATAAGCACTGCCTTTTCAGAGATATAATCGGGAGAGAAAAGTTCCACCTGCGTTTCGTTCGAGAGGCGCGGACCGAGCGAACCAAAGGCCGGGTTGAGCAAAATCGTATCGTAAATGACGCCAACCGCATAGGTAACAGGCTCCTGACGTTTTCCGAGGGCGAAATCCAGGGCATCTGGATCATCGACTTGGGCCGAACGGGTGGCGACTCGTACAAAGCGACCAAAGGCATAATCAGCCGGTTCTGGCTCGACCTCAACCTCGTGTGGACCGTAAACCTGGCAGACATAATTGATATGCGAGTCTGATTTAACGATTTTCCCGATAAACATCTGGTTGCCTCTCTAAGTACCGACAATGGCCTTGCTTTTTCCTATATCCATTTTTGGTACCTGATACGTAGTATAGTTAGCGGAACCGTGAGAAGGGTTGCTTCTTACGTTTAGAACAAATGGTTTGGCGGCATTATAACACAGTTAGAGTCTTTTTTGGATTGTTGATTTTTCTAACGATGACCATTAGAACGGGTGGGAAAGTCGTGCTGTTGGTTGGAGCCTATGAAAATGAATACCATGTTGAAAACCAGATAGGATGACTTTTTTCCCTCCTTGCAATGGTTTTGAGGAGCATGACTTATGTCTACAGCAGACCGATCTTATATATCCTCATCTTCGGGATCGCCTCATCGTCCGGCAGAGATTGATGCATTTGTCGATGCCTTTTTGCAGACCGTGTGTGATACCAGCAGGCGGTATATCCTGGAATTATTGGCTATACCCTCTGAAAATGGTTCAGCTGCTTTGCCAGAGAGGCGATCAGGCGATATTGCAAAGGCGATAGGGCTTTCTGCTGCGACAACATCGGAACATTTACGTCAACTGGCGAATGCCGGTCTGGTTGTATCGCGGAGAGATGGCAATACTGTCTATTATCGACTGTGCAACCATATGCTCGTAAAAGCCTTTCAAGATTTGTTGATGGCGCTGGACCGGGATTATGCGCTACGTTCCCAAAAAAAGTAGCATCCCGATCAGGCCAAGAGTTCTTCGATGGTTTGTAGAAACTCATCAAGATCGATGGGCTTGTGCATACCCAGGATCTGGCGTTTATCAAGCTCCTGTTGGGGAAGTCTGGCACTCATCATGATCGCTGGCACATGGACTAAAGTTGTTATTGCATGGAGTTTGTCATAAAGATCGATGCCATTGATATGTGGTAATTGATAATCCAGGATAAACAGACTCGGCTTGATATCTTGGATTGCCTGTAACGCTTCAAGCCCGTCGGCAACAAGCAGAGCTGCATAGGATGTTTCCTGAGTGATCGCCTGGGTCAGTACTTCACCAATATTCGCATCGTCCTCGACGAGCAAAATCATCTTCTGGAGATGAGGTTCTTCCTTGATAGGTGATTGTCCTATATCATGGGCCATACGTCGCTCCACATGGTGGCAATTTTACAAAAAAAAACACCATTATCTCTACAATTTCGCCACATGACGAAATTGTATCTTGAATATATCACGTTTCTTGAAGGAATGGTAGTCAAGAAAGAGCGAAGGTACTGTTTTTGTCCAATCCGAGGAGAACATTGAGGAAAAATTTCTGGAGATAGGTAGGGGCGCGTGAATATGAATCTTGTTGTATCATGAGAGTGTGTGTTGCTGATTGTGCTAAGCAAGTTCTGACTTGCAGTGCTTTTGTTAATGTAAGGCAGTAGAGTCTGCCCTTTTCAACGGAGACAACGATCCTGCTTGACAACTATCCTGTCTATCGCATATTTTGTAAGGAGCAGTAAAACAGTGATGGGAAAGGCACTCGAACGTGCGCGAATGTGTGCGCTGTTCACACATCAGAGTCTAGCGAACTCCGGCAAGTCGGCTGATTCGGCAGCCGTAATCCAACACTGCGGAACCGTCAGAAGCCAGCGTAAAAGCGGCACCCTAAGCGTTCATCTCAGGTTTTTGAACCGGACTGATACCGATGGTTCATTCCCCGGCTAGGGGCATACAGGGAGCGATCTCCCTGCGATGTGCGGGTGTTTTCACCGCAATTAACACGTTTGAACACGTTTTGAAAGGCAGAGATGTTCTATGGCATACGAGCTTCCACCTTTACCGTACGACTACAATGCACTTGAGCCGTATATCGATACCGAGACGATGCAACTGCACCACGACAAGCACCATGCTGCTTACGTCAATAATCTCAATGCCGCGATCCAGGGAAACCAGCATCTGGAATCTCTTTCCATTGAGGAGCTGATGCGCCACATTAACGAGGTTCCTGAGAATATTCGGACAGCGGTACGTAACAATGGCGGTGGTCATGCGAACCATAGCATGTTCTGGCAGATTATGAAGCCCAATGGCGGCGGCGCGCCGACAGGCGAGCTGGCAAATGCAATCAATTCCGCTTTTGGCTCCTTTGATGCCTTTAAAACTGCGTTCAACGATGCTGGCGCGAAACGCTTTGGCTCCGGTTGGGCCTGGCTCGTGCTGGGTCGTGATGGCAAGCTTCAGGTAACCTCCAGCGCTAACCAGGACAGCCCATTAATGGAAGGCTTGCATCCCATCATGGGCAACGATGTCTGGGAGCATGCCTACTACCTCAAGTATCGCAATCGCCGTCCTGAGTATCTGGCAGCATGGTGGAATGTTGTCAACTGGGATGAGATTGCGCGACGCTTCGAGCATGCGCGTAAGGGCGCGAGATAACAACGACCTTTCCTGGGAACGTGCGAGAGCACGTTCCCAACCTGCTGTATGCCTCCTGTTAGCGAAAGGTTTCCATGATGGGTACCTCACCAGATTCACTGCAACATTCTGATGATGATAGTGATGTGCGTGCGGCATTAGAGCGACGACGCCGCCATCTTTTAGAGATGAGTACAACCTATCTTTCCGCAGACCCTAGTCTGGGCGAGCGTCTGCTGCCCATGCTATTTGCTTGTATGGAGGCATGCTGGCTCGCCGCTATTCTGATCGCGCTCGCCGACATTCGCGCATTTACGACTGATATTCCTCTGATGCCGCCCTGGACTCCTTTTGTTTTGATGGTCGGTGCGGTCTGGCTGACTTCATGGCTAGAACGTAGTTCCACGACCGATAGCGAGGCGCAGGATGGTGGGCGTATAGCGGGATTACCAGGCTCCTGGCTAATCTATCTCCTGGTTGTTTTCACGCTGCTTTTCGTGATCTGGTCAGGCGTTTACGCCTCAGCTTTTCTTTTCTTTGACCCTTCCTGGTTGCTTGCGGCCATTGGTGATCTGCTCTCGTTCTCGGCTGCCGGTTTTCATATTCTCGGCCTTATTCTGCTCTCTTTCTATTGCTGTTGGCGTGGCATTCGTCTTGCTCGCAGCGACATTGCGCCAGATCGTGTTTTACGGGGCTTGCGTATAGGCATCGGCGTGATCTTAGCAGTCGTGCTGCTCCATGCGGTGTCAAGGGCAAGCTTTGCCAATGTGCCGATTTTGCTTTTGCTGATCCCGCTTTTCCTCTTTGTCGCTTTAACCGCTCACGCGCTGGCACACATTTTGTTTGTGCGACGTGCTCATCCCGGTGGTCTGCAAGGTAATGTGATCTCCCAGGAGCGTGCTCTGCTGCTGGCAGTCGGTGTGATGGGGATTGTGCTCTTATTGGGTACGCTGCTCGTTAGCTCTTTTGTTAGTCCGGCTTTCCTGGCAACTGCGCAGCAAGTGCTGTCGCCTTTAGGGCAGGTGTATGAGGCGTTTATTAACGTCCTTGCCACTGTAGTTGTTTTTCTTTTAACTCCTTTTTTCTATCTGTTTTCTCTCATACAATTTCATCTGCCCACGATCCGTCGTCCCGCTTCGCCTGTAAAACAACCACCAGTGACCAGGAAACCTGGGGGTACAACGCCGGAGCAGGTGGTTGCAGCCATCGCGATCCTCAAAGTGATCCTGCCGATTGTGTTTATCGCGCTTGTATTCTTTTTGATCTGGTGGGCATTGCGCCGCCGACGGGTTGTATTAAAGCGTCGTAGCGAGGACGTTGCGGAGAGTGTCTGGTCATGGGATTTGTTCTGGTCTCAGTTAAAAGCGTTCTTCCTGGCGCTCTGGCGGCGCTTCTTCCCTTTACCTGCTGTGCAAGCTGCCCAGGTGCATGAGGAGGAGATAGCAGGTACGCCAATGGTGCGCAACATTCGCGAGCTCTATCGCGCTATGCTCAGATGGGCCGACGGTCAGGGCTATCCGCGCAAAAAAGATGAGACCCCTTACGAGTTCAGACAGCGCCTGGATGAGCGTATGCCGCTAGTAGAACCGGAATTGAGCAGCATGACCGAAGTCTACGCTGCCATTCGTTATGCGGGTGCGGCACCGGACGAGGCTGACCTTGCTCAGGTGCAAAAAGATTGGCAAACCTTGCAGCAGAAGGCCCAGATGCAGGCGCAATAAACCTCTCGTTTACGCTCTGCTAATATTCCCCTCAACGACATGGTAAAGATGCGCCTGTTGCAGCGTTTCGGTTGGAAACCCTGCTAGATCGGTAGTCGTAAGCAAGACCTGCTCGTGCTTAAGTACCTGGCAGAGCAGGTACTCGCGGCGGCTATGATCGAGTTCGCTGAAAACATCGTCAAGCAGCAGTAGCGGCTCGTCGCCCGTGCTTGCTTGCATATAGCCAAGTTCCGCCAGCTTGGCGGAGAGAGCTGCCGTACGTTGCTGTCCCCGTGAGCCATAGGTCAGGATATTGATCCCGTTGACCAGAAATTCCAGGTCGTCGCGGTGCGGCCCCAGCAGGCAAACTCCCTGCTGAATCTCCCTGCGCCGTATTTCACGCAATTGTGCCTGGTAGCGTTCAGGCGCTTCCAGAATCTGCTCTGCCTCAACTCCCTTGAACGAGGGATGGTAGACAATCTGCAAATGCTCGCGCCCCCCGCTGATCGAGGCTTGAAATTGATCGGCCTGCTCGTTCAGCGCGGCTACCATACGCTGGCGTTCGTCGATAATCAGGCTAGCCTGTGTTGTGAGCAGTTCGTCCAGGTAGTCCAGCATGCGTGGATCGTCCTGATGATCGCGCACGCGTTTGAGCAGGGCCGAGCGTTGGCTGACCGTTTTGCGATACTTCACCAGCGTCTGACAGTAGCGCGGCTGCACCTGGCAGAGGGCACGGTCAAGAAAGCGTCGCCGTTCATCCGGTGGGCCATCGACCAGGTGCAGATCCGTTGGGGCAAACATCACCACTTTCATCTGCCCGATCAGATCCATCGTCTTGCGGGGCACGCCATTGACCTTGAAGCGTTTGCGCGGCGCATTGGCGGGCAATTCAAACGTCCTACTGGTTTGAGGAGCGTTTGGTATGACGGGTGGGGTAGGATCAAAAATTACGATTTCGAGTTCTACCTCGTCCTCGCGCCGTTTTACCTTGCCCTCAAGCCGTGCGATATGATCGGGCGCTTGCCAATGCACAATCTCGCGATCATTAGAGGCATGGAAGGAATTAGCCGTAGCCAGCATGCCTACAGCCTCAAGCAGGTTCGTCTTCCCCTGAGCATTATCTCCATAGAAGAAGAACAACCCTGGCTCCAGCGACAGATCAAGTTGCTTATAATTGCGAAAGTTGCTCAAAGAGAGGTGAGAAAGATACATGCATGCATCCATAGGCAGAAAAGGCCCGGACCGCCGCCGGACCTTCCCACACCCTCGTTATAGCCTAGCGGTTCGTGCTCATCGGCATAATGACATACGTATAATCAGCAGAGCTTACCGGCTTAATCACACCTGGACGCCCGGCTGATGTGACCTCAAGGGCTACCTCTGGTGTATCCAGCACCGCAAGCACATCCGCGAGATATTTCACATTAAAAATGATTTGCTGCTCAGGCCCATCAACCGCCGCATTGATCGTGCTCACATTGCTGCCTACATCTTCGGCGGTGGCTTCAATCGTCAGCGTGCCCGGCTCCAGGCCTTCGCTCTCGCTGCTGGCGATTTTGATGCGAGTGATATTGGAGCTATCGCGGGCGAAGGGTGTCACCGATTTCACGGCAGCGGCAAACTCTTTCGTCTCTATGACGGCCCGCGTCGTCGATTCTTTGGGAATAATGTTACGGAAGTTGGGGAAGGTGCCCTCGATCAAGCGCGAGACGAGATCAATCTGGTCCGTGTGGAAAAGCACCTGGCTGCGATTGGGCGTGACGATCATCTGTACCGCCCCTTCAGCAGGGAGAATACGGGCCAATTCGGTCAGCGTGCGGGCGGGAATGAGAATATTATCGTGAGCCTGTTCATGACCGGGCA
Source organism: Ktedonobacteraceae bacterium (assembly GCA_035764225.1). Classification (GTDB taxonomy): domain Bacteria; phylum Chloroflexota; class Ktedonobacteria; order Ktedonobacterales; family Ktedonobacteraceae; genus DASRHT01. The sequence continues at coordinate 1,293 of DASTZT010000364.1, read as the reverse complement.
ACGGTGCCGTACGCACGGCGAGACGGAAGGCGTCGGCAGCCGCGAAGGTCAACTTCTCATTATTGACTTCGATATGCACGCCTGTAAAGACCGGGCGCGAGTCGTCATCGGCAGCTGCGAAAGCAACTTGCGAAATCATCTCTTTCAACTGCGCCGCGTCAAGAATAATCGGAAGTTCTCCGCCTTCTGTGCTGGGAATCAGGGGAAATTCGGAGGGGTCCATGCCCTTAATATTGGCGCTGCTGCGCAAGCTCTTAATCTGAATGATATGCGCGTCCTCCGGCACCTCGATGTCAACAGCGGCCTGGGGCAAACTATTGACGAAGTCGGTGATCAGCTTGGCGGGAACGGTTGTGGTTCCTTCTTCATGGATCTCTGCATCGATCCAGCAATTGATCCCAATCTCCAGATTCGTTGCGGACAATTTCAAACGCCCCTGATCGGCCACGAGCAAAATATTCGCCAGAATGGGCAGCGTGCTACGGCTTGAGACCGCGTGGCTTACAATAGAGAGTCCTCGGCTCAAATCCTGTTGTTTACATGTGATTTTCACAAACGGTATCCTCCAGGCACAACCAAAACGCAAACAAATTTTCCAGGTAAGTATAGCCTAAGTTGGCATGGTTGTAAATGTACTTCTCCCTCATTTTTATTGTCGCAAAGTTAGCTAGCAAATCGAATTGCATGATCTTCCCCAGATATATGTCAAGAAATTTATTATATTTCTTAAATATTGGTGGCTATTTTTATACATTTTTAACGAAGCATGCTGTATAATTTATTCTGAGCAGTAAAGCATTTCTAGGTATAGAATGCCTGGGTGTCAGTTCTAATGCGAAAAACTGTTAGTATTTTGCGGTAAGGGGCGATCAATGGGGAGAGAGAATCACGCCAAGCTGATATGATGGCCTGTGTGCCGTCAGCGCGTCGCCTTTTGCTGACTGGCTGTAAAGGAGCAGAACATGGATGCATCCCTTTTGAGGACGAGCTTTGACCAGATTGCACCGAACAAAGAGGAGTTTGCCGCAGCCTTCTATAATCGGCTGTTTGCCTCTTTCCCGGAGACAAAACATCTGTTCGCAAAGGCCGACATGAGGAGGCAGCAAAATGCCCTGATGGCGGCTGTTGCTCTGGTTGTAACCGGGGTGGAAAAGGGACAGGATGTCGTTCCGGTTCTCAAAGAGCTAGGCCAGCGTCACAGGACGTATGGCGTGACCACAGAACACTTTCCAATGGTTGCCCAGGCGCTGCTGGAGACGTTCGACGAATTTTTAGGACCGCAGTGGACGCCCG
>DASTZT010000363.1:0-8406 GCA_035764225.1 Ktedonobacteraceae bacterium | reverse complement strand
CATCCTTACAGGGCACGGGGCATCTGGTGATCCTGGAAGAGGTTCATCCCTAAGTAGTCCTCGCTATCAAGCCAATAGAAAAGCCCTTTCATGAGATAGCAAATATCTACGCCATATCTCATGAAAGGGCTTTTTTGAGCGTGGTGGTGCTTTGTATCTATGTTGATTCCCATCGGTTATACCTCAGCAAGCTACGTCTCGAACAATAATTTTACATTTTTCTGCGGATTTTTTTATATCTCTCAGGTAAAAATGGAAGCATACTTACTACGCTTTAGGCACTTACAATAAGTTGGCCTGGAGCGTCAAGGGCGAGAACTCTCGTTTCCCTTTGACCCGGACAGTATGGCATGAGCAAAAAAATTGTGAGGCTGGCAACAAGAAATAATGGCAATTTAATCATAGCGTGGTAATATCCAGAATAGTTCAGAGAAAAACTCTACCGTTTTTGTTATAAGGACAAGCTGCGATGAAAAAAATCATTGTTTCAATCATCATTATAGGCACATTTGTCATCTATAGCTTTATTCATCGCGCCGGGCTTCCTGCCATCCTGCCGAATACTCCGCTGAGTTCTCGCTCTTCGTCAGATTCAGCTCCTACGGACGTACCCGGTGCGACCGTGACCCCTGGCGGGACCGTGACGCCCGGTGCGCTTTATAAAGATGGCTCGTATACAGGGAGCGTTGCCGATGCGCAATGGGGGGTGGTGCAAGTTCAGGCGGTCATTAAAAATGGCAAAATCACCGATGTACAATTTTTGCAGTACCCTAATGATCGTAACCGCTCCGTGTATATTAATAGTTACGCCGACCCGCAGCTTAGCAGCGAGGCGATCCAGGCCCAGAGCGCCAATGTTGATGCCGTGACGGGCGCGACCGATTCCAGTGATGCCTTTGTGCAATCTCTCACGGATGCGCTTTCGCAGGCACAGGCATAAGCCATGAAACAGCTACAGCTCCTCATGGGTATGCCGATCACGGTCGAGGTAGTTGATACCATTGTTACAGAGGCTGATATTGAGAAGGTTTTTGCGTATTTTCGCGCTGTTGATGAGACTTTTAGCACCTACAAAGAGCACAGCGAGATTTCGCGCATCAATCGGGGTGAGCTTGATGAGGAGGCGTATAGCGATGAGATGAAGACGATCCTGGCGTTAAGCGAACAGACCAGGCGCGAAACGCAAGGATATTTCGATATTCGCCATCGTGGTCTTCTCGATCCTTCGGGCATAGTCAAGGGCTGGGCCATCCTGCAAGCTGCCAATCTCTTAAAGGCAGCCGGGTTTGCCAATTTCTATATTGATGCGGGCGGCGATATCCAGGTCGCAGGCAAGAAAGCTGGCAACCCCTGGCACATCGGCATTCGTAATCCGTTCAACCGTCATGAGAATGTGAAAGTGCTGGCGATCACCAATCAGGGCGTTGCTACCTCTGGCACTGCTATACGCGGCCAGCATATCTACAATCCTCATCAAGCAGATAAACCGCTTCCAAATGAGCTCGTCAGTCTGACCGTTGTTGGTCCCAACGTCTATGAAGCTGATCGCTTTGCCACAGCTGCCTTCGCGATGGGCAAAAAGGGCATTTACTTTATTGAAAAACTAGCGGGATTTGAAGGCTATATGATTGATGCTACTGCGCGTGCAACGTTTACCAGTGGTTTCGAAAGGTATGTGCTGTCATTATGATAACGAGTATTGATTATCTGCTAGATAGAGTGACCATGTATCGCCTGGTGCTCTACGTCCTGGTCGGCTTCGTTGCTATCGCGCTGGTTCTGTCATACTTCCAGCTCCTGCCCTTTTCGCCATTATCGTTGATCCTGTCAACTTTATTTCTCCTCGTGATGTGCGGGGCTGCCAATATCATCCTGGCGGGCATTTTTGCTGTGCCAGCCAATATCGAATCCACCTACATTACGGCCTTGATCCTGGCCCTGATCATTGATCCCGCGAAGTCGCTGGATGGTTTCCTCTTTCTTGGCTGGGCAGCAATTCTGGCCACCTCTTCCAAATATATTCTGGCATTGAATAATAAACACCTCTTTAATCCAGCCGCCATAGCCGTGGTTGTGACCTCCTTTGCGCTGGGCGAGTCCGCGAGCTGGTGGATAGGCACAGCCAGTATGTTACCAGTTGTATTGCTTGGCGGGATACTGATCGTGTGGAAGTTACGCCAGACAGAGATCGCCTGCCTTTTTGTAGCAGCTTCGGTCGTGACTGTGTCTGTCGTGAGCTTTCTGCAGCGACTTTCTCTCATGCGCGAACTCCAGCAATTGTTGATCGCGGCTCCGCTCTTTTTCTTCGCGGCGATCATGCTGACAGAACCGCTGACCGCGCCGCCGACGCAGAAACTAAAGCGCATCTATGGCTTAATCGTGGGCATTTTGTTCATCCCCCAAATTCATCTTGGCCCCATCTACTCTACCCCGGAGCTGGCTCTGGTCATCGGCAACGTCTACTCCTACATCGTCAGCCCCAAGCAGAAGGTTGTGCTCAGGCTGAAAAGAAAAACGAGGCTTTCATCTGATATTGTGGATTTTGTTTTCAAGTCGCCGCAAAAACTGATTTTTGAGCCTGGACAATACATGGAGTTTACATTGGCGCATCAACAGCCGGATAGTAGAGGCAATCGCCGCTTTTTTACGCTGGCCTCGTCGCCAACTGAGGATGATCTGCACCTGGGCGTGCGCTTTTACAACAACAGCAGCAGTTTCAAGCAAACATTGTACAGGATCGATAACCGCACAAACATTGTGGCGGGACAGATTGCGGGCGATTTTACGCTTCCTCATGATCCCGCCCAAAAACTGGTCTTTATCGCTGGCGGCGTTGGTATTACCCCGTTTAGAAGCATGCTAAAATATCTCCTTGATACGCAACAGCGGCGGGATATTGTCCTGTTCTATTCCAATAGAAGCGCGGATGAGATCGCTTATAAGGATATTTTGGGTGAAGCGCAAACGAAGCTCGGCACGAAAATATGCTATACGCTGACCAACCCGGAAGCAATGCCACGCAACTGGAACGGACTGGCAGGTCCAATAACCGAGCGTATGCTGCAAGAGGCGGTCCCAGACTACGCGGAGCGCATCTATTACCTCTCCGGCCCTCCAGAGATGGTGAGGGCATATGAGCAGATGCTCAAAAATGTCGGCATAAGAGGCAGCCAGATCAAGAAGGACTTTTTCCCTGGGCTGGTGTAGTTGTATCTTTTTCGTTTATTGCACATCATCTAAACAGTGGCGCAAACATTCTGCCAGATCAGACAGATATTCGGTTCTGGCAGTGATATGATCGCCAGGGATGATATGCGTCTCTACCTCGTTGGTTTTGTCTACGTTTTGCCATGCTGTTCTGCGGTACAGATCTTCGCTATCCCAGAAAATGGTGAGCTTACCTGGATAACCGCGTGGCCGGTAGCGCCAGGCGATCCAGTCGTAGAGCGTGCCCCAGTCCTGACGCAGCGTTGCTATCGCCGGGAATAGTCCCTGGCTCTCGGCTGCGTCTCTGGCTTTTCTCAGTTGTGGATAGCGCAGGTAGCGATAGATATGGCGCAGGCGCAGGAACCAGCCGAGCTGTTTATCCTGGCCGATATGCAGCAGCTTGCCGATGGTGCGAATTGCCTGACGGCCTTGCATATGCAACGTTACGATCCCCGGCTCCATCATCGAAAGGGTGGTGCCAGGGTCCATCAAGACCAGTAAATTGACCTCCTGGTCTTGAGCTAGCAACTGCCGCGCCATTTCATAGGCCAGCAGAGCGCCATTACACCAGCCGCCCAGTTGATACGGGCCTTGTGGCTGAATCTTGCGCATCACCTCAAGATGGGCGGTTGCCATCTCCTCAAACGTTGGCGGAGTGCGCAAACCATCGAACTCATACGGTTCCAGGATATAGAATGGTTGCTGTGGTCCCAGGTGCCGGGCCATTTGCCGACAATAGAACGCGCCCCCTTTAGCATCGCCGTGCAAAAAGAAGAAGGGACGCCGGGAGCCATCCACTTGCATCGCAATGAGCGGCGTACGAGCGTTGATCTGTGGAGCGTGAGAGGCGACCTCTTCTTTCTCCATCAGAATGTTGGTCAGGTGCTCGATGGTTGGTTCCGTGAAGAGGCTTGCCAGGGGCAACTTTTTCCCGCAAAACTGTTCGATGCGGTTAAGCATAAGAGCCGCCAGTAGAGAATGGCCCCCCAGATCGAAAAAGTGATCCCTGATCCCTATCGGCTGGATACCCAATAGCTCCTCCCAGATTTGTACGAGTTGATGGTGCAGGGGCAGGGTGGGAGCGACAAAGCTTGTTTGCGTCGTAAGCTTGCTTGAGCTGGGAGCTGGCAGCGCACGTCGGTCTATTTTGCCGTTAGTCGTCAGTGGTAAGGTGGCGAGCTGCACAAAGGTCGCAGGAATCATATATTCAGGCAGGCGGGTTTGCAAGAAGCGTCGCAATTCCGTGCTTGATAGCGCGTCCTGGTGCGAGAGTGGCGATGGTTCGTCTGGCGTGGCTTCCTGCTCGGAAGTTGTCGGCTGTTCGCTAACAATATAGGCGACGAGGCTTTGCGCGCGCACGGTAACGACGGACTGCTGTATGGCTGGATGCTGATTGAGCGCCGCCTCAATTTCGCCCAGTTCGATGCGGAAGCCGCGAATCTTGATCTGCTGATCGATGCGGCCCAGATATTCAATCATGCCATCAGGCCGGAAACGCGCCAGGTCGCCAGTTCTGTACAGACGAGCACCGGGTTGCTGGCTGAAAGGGTGAAGCACAAATCGCTGTGCGCTCAGCTCCGGGCGGTGAAGGTAGCCGCGAGCCAGGCCAGCTCCGCCAACGTACATTTCGCCTGCTACGCCAATGGGAACGGGCTGCTGCTGATCCAGAATATAGACCTGGAGATCGGAGATTGGTCTGCCGATCACGCTTTTCGTGGGAGTTGCCAGATCTGCCAGTGTAAGCCGGTGATAGGTGACGTGGACCGTCGTTTCGGTAATGCCATACATATTGACCAGTGTGGGTGTCTGATCGCCGTGACGTTCAAACCAGGGCCGCAATTTCTGGAATTCGAGAGCTTCTCCGCCGAAGATGACCAGGCGTAATGCGAGCGTTTGAGTGGCGTCAAGTGCATCTTCAGCCCAGATCAATTGATAGAAGGCTGAAGGCGTCTGATTCAGCACCGTGACGTTCTCGCGGCAGAGCAGATGATAAAATTCTTCTGGTGAGCGACTGACCAGATAAGAAACCAGCACGAGGCGAGCGCCATAGAGCAATGCTCCCCATAGTTCCCAGACCGAGAAATCGAAGGCGTACGAGTGGAACATCGTCCACACGTCCCCTTGTTCAAAATGGTAGCTTGCATCGGTGGCCTCAAAGAGGCGGACAACGTTCTCATGCGTGACCAGTACGCCTTTGGGTTTGCCTGTCGAGCCGGAGGTATAGATCACATAGGCGAGGTTGGCTGCTGTCACGTTACTATGTGGATTCTCACCGCACTCCTGCGCAATCTTTTTCCAGTCGGAGTCGAGGCAGATGGTGTTTCCTGCGTATCCTGGTAGATTGGAGAGCAGCTTTTGCTCCGTCAATAATACCTGAGCCTGAGCATCATTGAGCATAAAGGCGAGCCGTTCGACGGGATAGGCCGGGTCGAGCGGGACGTAAGCTCCTCCCGCTTTGAGGATGCCAAGCAATCCTATCACCATCTGCGGTGAACGTTCCATGCCAATGCCCACCAGCGTATCAGGGCCGACTCCCTGTCGTTGCAGGTAATGGGCCAGCTGGTTAGCCTTTGTGTTCAGCTCGTGGTAGCTCAGTTGCTCTTGCTCAAAAACGAGAGCTATCGCATCGGGAGCGCGTTCAACCTGAGTTTCGAAAATCTGGTGCAGACTTAGCTCTTTGTGCTCATGCGCCTGGGTCTCGTTCCATTCCTTCAGCAGCAGGTGCCGCTCCTGATCGCTCAATAGAGGCAATTGCTCGATATGCTGTGCGGGATCGGCGACAATGCTCTCAAGCAACCTCTTCCAGTGCTCTACCATCAGCGCGATAGTTGACGTGTCAAATAAATCGGTATTGTAGACAAAACGTCCGATGAGGCCATCGGGGCGCTCGTCCAGTTCGAGGTACAGATCAAACTTGGCCGCGCCCATCTCGACATCCATCTGGGTAAGGGACCAGCCAGAGGGTGACTCGGATTGCGGGGGAACAAGCGTTAGAAGCACCTGAAAGAGGGGATTCTGGCCCAGATTGCGCTCCGGCTGTAGCTCCTTGACCACAAACTCAAAGGGCACATCCTCGTGATCGCGCGTTGTCAGCACCACTTCACGCACGCGCCGCAGCAGCTCGCGGAAGGTGGGATTGCCGGACAGGTTGGTGCGTAACACAACGGTGTTGAGGAAATAGCCCAGAATGCCCTGGAACTCTTTGTGTCGATGGGCGGCGGTGCTGGTTCCCACCAGGATATCATCTTGCCCGGTATAGCGATAGAGCAGGGTCTGGAAGGCCGCAACCAGCACCATATAGAGGCTCGCGCCTTCTCGCGCGCCTAGCACTTTCAGCCCGTTGATGAGGTGTTGAGAGAGCACGAAGGGGCAGACGGCCCCGCGGTAGGTCTGAATAGGGGGGCGTGGGCGGTCCGTGGGCAGCTCTAGCGTTGCCGGAGCGCCCTCAAGCTGCTGCTTCCAGAAACTTAGTCGCTCCGTGAGCATCGCGCCTTGCAGCCACTCGCGTTGCCAGAGCGCATACTCAGCGTACTGGTAAGGCAGTTCTGCCAGGGGAGAAGGCTTGCCGCTGAGAAAAGCTTCATAGATGGCGTATAGCTCTGGAAGCAGCACCTGGTAAAGCGAGAAGCCATCAAAAATGATATGGTGCATGCTTAAGAACAGGCGGTGATCCGTGCTGCTTAAGTACACCAGCAGAGGGCGTAGCAGAGGCCCATTGACGAGATCAAAAGGTTGCCGTGCCATCTCGCGTGCCTGACAAACGGCTTCCCGTTCTCCCTCAGCGATAGACGAGAGATCGATCAATGGGAGCGTGATCGGCTGATATGCGTGAATTTGCTGAACTGGCTGTCCGTTGACGAGAGGAAAGGTGGTGCGCCAGGCTTCATGACGCCTGATAATCTCGTTCAGGCTCTGTTCCAGGGCCGCTATCGACAGCGCGCCGGGTAGGTAGATCGTGACACACTCATTGTAGACAGGGGTATCGGCTATCAGTTGGGAGAGCAACCACAGTTGTTGCTGCCCAAAAGAAAGAGGGAGAAGGCTTCCCTCCGTCCGTTGAGGGATAGCCTTCTCCACAGTTTTCGCTTTGACCGGCATTTCTCCGCGCAAATATTTGGCGAGCAGGGCTTTTCTGGCCTCTGAAAGTTCAGGTGTATTTGGCAAGAGATAACGTTCCTTCGTTATGGGTGTATCAAGGATACCAACCTGTTTAAAACGAAACCGGTAACGCCGTCAGTCCACGTAGCCCTAGATTCGCGCGCCATTTGATCGGTTCGGGTTTGAGGGCGAGCGCGGGCATACGCCTCAAGACGGCCTCAAGTGCCACCTGTCCCTCAATGCGAGCCAGAGGCGCACCGAAGCAAAAATGGCTGGCCCAGGCAAAGGCAACGTGGCGATTGTCCTGGCGTTGCACATCAAGCCGATCCGGATCGGGAAAGCGTTCAGGATCGCGGTTGGCGGCTCCCATCACCGCAATCACCGCCTGACGCTTGCGAATCTTCTTTCCTCCCAACTCGACATCGTCCGGCGCTAAGCGGGCGGTATGCTGGCTGGGGCTCTCATAGCGCAGCAGCTCCTCCACAGCCGAGGGAATAAGCGAAAGATCGGCCTTGAGCTGCTCCAACTGGTCCGGGTGGCGCAGCAGCGTGAGTAGTCCGTTGCCAATCAGATTGGTCGTCGTTTCCTGGCCGCCAACCATCGTGACAATCGTATTCGCAATCACCTCTTCTTCGGTAAAGCGGTCTCCATCAATCTCAGCATTTAAGTATGCGCTAATCAGCCCATCGCGCGGATGCTTGCGCTGATCCTGAACGGCGGAGCGGAAATACACCACCATCTCTTCCAGGCTGCGGATCGCGTTTGAGGCGTAATCAGGATTGTGCTGGAAGTTGCCGAGCACCTGGGCAAAATCGGCAGACCAGGCCGTCAGCTGTTGCCAGTCGGAGGTTGGAACCCCCAGCATCTCTGCTGTGACGATGGCGGGGAGGGGGTAAGCAAGATCGGCCATCACCTCCATTTCCCCTTTATCCTGTACCGCGTCGAGCAGCTTCGCGGTGATATCGCGAATATGCGAACGCAATATCTCGACGCGCCTGGCCGTAAAGGCTTTGGAGGCCAGCCCTCGAATACGTGTATGGTCGGGAGGGTCCAGGAAAAGCATCTGGTGGACCATCACCTGGGCCAACGGTTTCAATGCGG
>DASTZT010000362.1:0-9972 GCA_035764225.1 Ktedonobacteraceae bacterium | reverse complement strand
CTTGTCATCTCCGCACCCCGCCCAAAGCGTTGCTGAAGGCGGGCCTTGAGTTGCTTTACCGACGGGAGAGCGCCGCCAGTAGAAAGCCAGGAGCCAAGAATGATTAGCAGGAAGCCCGCGACAGTGGCAAAGCCGAATGGTTCGTTGAGCAGCAGCACTCCCAGAATGACCGAGACTGCCGGATTGACATAGGTGAAGACGGTGCCACGACTGGCTCCAACTTCAACCAGCAGGGCAAAGAAGGTCAAATAGGCCAGCGCGGTACAAATGGTGCCGAGCACAACCAGGCTTACCATTACCTCCAGCGATGGCAGATGGCTGGGAAGGTGCATCACGGCTAGAGGCAAGAGCACAACGGTTGCCGTAACGCATTGGACAGTTGCGATGCTCAGGCTCGATAGAGAGACAATAGGCGGTCGTTTGATCAGCAGGGCGCTAAAGGCATAGCACATCGTGGCCAGCAGCACAAAAACTGCTCCAAGCAGACGCTGGCTGTCTCCACCGCTATCAAAACCCAGCAATGTCAACACTCCTGCCATGCCGATGAGCAAGCCAACCAGACGGAACCCATTGACACGCTCGCCTGGATCGAGCCGGAGCGCAAAGAGCGCCACCAGCAATGGTTCGGAGGCAATAAGCAGGCTGGTCAGCGATGATGTAATATGCAGTTCGCCATAGCTGATTAACAGAAAGGGCACTACAAGCTGGATCAGCGAGAGTCCGGCCAGCAGCGGCCAGCGATGACGCACCTGCCCCAATGCTTTGCGTTGCACTGCCACAGGCAAAAGAATAGCCGCCGCGAGCGCCAGACGCACGAAGACGACAACAGACGGATCAAGCTCCCGCACGGCGATCCTGATAAATAAGTATGGAATGCCCCATAGCACCGACATCACGATAAATAATAGCCAACCTTTGCGCGTCATGCTGCCTCCTGACTATGACCTTGCTATGTCCCGCTTTCCGCCTCTCTCAATTTAACTTGTTCTATATTACTACACAAAAGAGAGGAACCGTTATTGCGTTATGGTCTCACAACTGCATATACTAAAAGCCAGACCATAATTTGCAACTCACCAGGAGATGATGATGCAACAAGATCACGCATTACTCGAAGCTTTGCGCACAGATCTGGCCGAACTGACCGCTTTGCATGCTCCTTCGGGCGCTGAACAGCCCGTAGTGGCTCGCTTACGAGAATTATTTGCTCCCCTGGCCGATAGGGTAGAAGTCGATCAGATGGGAAATTTGACCGCGACGCGTGAAGGGTCTGCTGGCACGCCCCATATTGTGGTGGCAGCGCACTCTGACGAGATTGGCGCGATGGTAGCCAGCATAGAGCCAGACGGCTTTTTGCGCCTGTTGCCGCTTGGCGGGGTGCAGGCTCGTTTGCTGGAAGGGCGTCCGGTCTGGGTCAATGGACAGCCCGGCGTGATCGGCGCACGATCTGGCCACCTGACACCTGCATCCGAGCATGGGCGTGGGGTGGCGATGACCGATCTGTACGTTGATCTCGGCGTGGATAGCGCAGCCGAAGTGGAGAAGCTTGGCGTACGTGTGGGCGATCCGGTGGTGGTCATCTCCGAGCTGCGTTCGCTGGCCGGTACGCGAGTCGCAGGCAAGGGCATCGACAATCGCGCCAGTTGTGTTGTGTTGCTCCATCTGCTGCGTCACTTCAGAGAACGCGACCTTCCCTGTCGCCTGACAGCACTGGTAGCCGTGCAGGAGGAGGTGGGATTGCGCGGCGCAACGGTTGCGTTTACGCGCCTGAAGCCCGATCTGGCGATTGTGATTGATACTTTTCCAGCGGCAGGAACGCCCGATACGCGCCACATGCACTACACTTCACGCATCGGGCAGGGCGTGCTTATCACGCCATCATCCTCTTCCGGCTCACGCGGCTACCTGCTCTCACGCGCCGTCCGCGACGTTATCATCAACGCAGCCGAGCGTGCAGGTGCCCCATACCAACTCGCAGCCACCGATGGCGGCGTGACCGATGCAGCGGCGGCCCATCTGGTGGCAGGCGGGATTGCAACGCTGGAACTCAAGCTGCCCAGGCGCTACTCACACTCGCCCGTCGAGATGCTGGACCTGAAGGATCTCGCGGCAGCCCTGGCCGTAACCCAGGAACTGGTGTCACACCCGCCAACCAGGCAACAATTAGCGTTCCTGGGAGAATCGTCGTAGAGCGAGCAGGGCAAGCGCGAGGCCCCCTCATCCTCCCACACCTCTCCCCTTGCCCCTACCACCCTGGGCCACCATTATCCATCCCGTTCGGTTTAGGAGACGATTGTGTGGGATCTGCGGTAGGGGCAAGGGGAGGTGGCGTGGATGGGAGGGGGCCTCGCGCTTGCCCTGCTCGCTCGCCCGTGAATGTTTCGCCATCCCTCCTGATGAATGCTCTGGCCAGGCGTATTTCTTCGTACGAATATTTATCTCCCAATCGTTCTTTGACTGGCTTGAGCATGCTATCGCCGATTTGTTGAAAGGCGTCTGCGATCAGATTGTAGCGTGCTAAGGGCAGGACGCGCTCAATCTCAATCGGCTCGCCAGCCTCGATCAGTACGCAGAAATGGTCAGCAATGGTGGTGGTTTTGAGCTTGCGCTCGCTGGCAATCTCTCTTATGCTCAACCCTCTTTGATACAGCTCCAGCGTGTGCAGGTGCGTAGGCGTGCCGGGATTGACAGATGCCGTCGAAGCGCCGTGTTTTACTCTCTCGACTTCAGCCAATTGCCGATCCATCTCTAGATCATGTTCCTCGCAGAAAGCCTGGATCTCTTGTGAGAAGAGAGCGTGGTACGCCTCAAGTTTGCGGCTCCCCACACCAGGGATAAGAGCGAATTTCTTCTGACTGATAGGGCGATAGACGGCCATAGCTTGCAGGGCGGTATCAGGAAAGACCACGTAGGGCGGCACCTCCTGCTCGTCCGCTAGCCGCTTGCGTAAGGTACGTAGACGCTGAAAAAGCATCGTCGCCAGCGGGTCCATCGTCAGAGCAATGGAAGCATCAAACCCTACCCCTCTTTCGGGACAAGTCTTCTCGACAACTTTAGGCATCTGGACGCTGCGTTGCCGCCGCAATATCTCCCACGATAGCGCATTTAACCTGAGCACCGACAGGCCATCTGTGCTTACACTGAGCAGGCCCTGTTGCACCAATGCCCTCCCAAATTGTTGCCACTCGTCAACGCTGTATTCTTTGCCAATACCATAGGTCGAGAGCTGCCCATGCTGGTAATCGCGAATCTTCTGCGTATTCGCTCCTCGCAGAATATCGATGATGTGCCGCATGCCAAAGCGTTCTTTGACTCTTGCTACGCACGATAAAAACTTCTGCGCATCAATAGTGCGATCTTCCATCACGACCGGGAGCGCGCAGTTGTCGCAATTGTCACAGTTCGCTTGCTGCCATATCTCACCGAAGTAGCCCAGCAGCACATGCCGACGACATTCTCCTGCATCGGCATAGGCGAGCATCTGTTGCAGTTGCTGCATGGCGACGAGTTGCTCTTGCTCGCTCGTTTTCTGGGCGATGATGTACTCAATTTTCGCCCGATCACCGTAGTTGAAAAAGAGGATGCAGTGGGCAGGCAAGCCATCGCGTCCAGCACGGCCCGACTCCTGGTAATAGCCCTCAAGGTTGCGCGGCAGATCAAAATGCACCACCATACGCACATCCGGTTTGGCAATCCCCATCCCAAAAGCTATCGTGGCCACCAGCACATTAACATCGTCGCGAATAAAACGGCTCTGATTCTCCATTCGCTGCTCATTGCTCATCCCAGCATGGTATGGCAACGCCTGGATACCCGCGCGCTCCAGATACAGGGCGAGATCATCGACGTTTTTGCGGCTATAGCAGTAGACGATCACAGACTCGCCAGCCCGCTCGTGTAACAACTCCACCAGCTCACTATACGAGCCGCGATCCTTATAGCGCACCTCATAATAGAGGTTCGGGCGATTAAAGCTGGCAATGTGGACATAGGGCTGGTGCAATCTCAATTGCGTGAGGATATCATCGCGCACGCGTTCGGTGGCCGTTGCCGTCAGTGCCAGCATAGGCGTCTGAGGATAGCGATCCCGCAAGAGGCCCAGTTGTCGGTATTCGGGACGAAAATCGTGCCCCCACTCGCTGACACAATGCGCCTCGTCAACCGCCAACAGCGAGAGGCCAACCTGCTGTTGCACCTGATCTAACAGCGAGAGGAAGCTACCGCTCATCAAACGCTCTGGCGCGACATAGAGCAGCTTTACCTCGCCGCACACTGCCGCCCGCTCTCGTCTGGCACGCTCTGTGGCGCTGAGCGAGCTATTGGCAAAGGTGGCCGGAATGCCATTGGCAGCCAGACGGTCAACCTGATCCTGCATCAAGGCAATCAGCGGCGAAACGACGATGGTCAGCCCAGGCAAGAGCAATGCTGGCAGTTGATAAATGAGCGATTTTCCGCCTCCGGTCGGCATCAATACCAGCGCATCGCGTCCGGCCAAGACCTGATCAACCACCTGACGTTGCCCTGGCAGAAACGCCTCGTACCCAAAATATTGTTTTAACGCATGCTCTATCGTATCCAAGCCCCATAAATCCTTCCTGAAATCCTGCCAATTGTACCGCATATACGCTTCTAGAACAATAGAACGAAACAGGACATTTGCCTAGAGGGGGATGGGACCATTGCATCAGCGCAAAACCTGAACCGCTCTCCAAAATAGTTGCAATCTCCCCCGTTAAAATTCTATAGTGCGTATATTGCAGAGCGAACGTCTAAACAGTGCAGAGGAGACATGAGTATGTATAATCCTCAAGTAGGAGAGCCGTTGACCGCCCTGGATACCCCGTCGATGATCGTGGATCTCACGTTGATGGAGGCCAATATCGCGCGGTTAAAGGAGCGGCTGCGGCAGAGCAAGGTCCACATCAGGCCGCATCTCAAGACGGTCAAAAGCCCTGATCTGGCCCGTATTTTGATCGATGCTGGCGCTATCGGCGGCTGTGTCGCCAAAGTGAGCGAGGCCGAGGTGATGGCCCAGGCGGGCATAGAAAACCTGCTCATTACCAGCGAGATCGTGGGCAAACCCAAGCTGGCTCGCCTGGTGGAGCTGGTGCGCCATCATCCGCAGGTAAAAACGGTGGTGGATAGCGAAATCGGAGCCAGAGCTTTGAACCAGACAATGCAAGAGGCCAGGCTTCATATTAATGTCTTAATTGAGCTTAACGTTGGACAAAACCGCTGTGGCATCCAGCCCGGAGAGCCAGCCCTCGCGTTGGCAAAGCTGATTGCGGAACTTCCCCACCTGCACCTCGTTGGCCTTCAGGGCTACGAAGGTCATCTGCAACACGTCCACGATCAAGCCGAACGCGAGCAACGTTGCCGGGCCTGTATGAAGCTGCTCACCGACACAGCTAATTTGCTGAGAGACGCTGGAATGGCAATCGAGATCGTCACCACTGGAGGGACAGGCACCATTGAGGTCTGCGCCCATTACGAAGGCGTGACCGAGGTGCAGCCAGGCTCCTTTATTTTTATGGACACCGATTACCGCAACGCCATCGGTTCAAGCTATGCCAACGCACTGACCATCCTCTCGACCGTAATTAGCCGACCCGCGCCCCAGAGAGCCGTCGTCGATGCAGGTTTTAAGTCGCTCTCAACCGATAGCGGCATGCCCGAAGCGGAGGGTCTGCAAGCTGTAAAATATCGTCCAGGCGGCGATGAACACGGCATTCTTAGCTGGGAAGACAACACCATCAACCTGGCAATCGGGGATCGGATCAAATTGATTCCTAGCCATATCGATACGACCATCAACCTGCATGATTCCTACTACGCCTATCGCGACGGCAGGATAGAGGCGATCTGGCCCGTTGCTACCAGAGGCAAAGTCCAATAAACGTTTCGTAATGCATCATGAACTGCTGCGGTTGTTCCGGTTATACACGGAGGTACGCTGGTGAACGAGATGACATCCCTTGCCCCCGAACGGCTCAGAGCCTTTTTCCACCCCCGAAGCATCGCCCTGGTTGGCGCGACTGATCGCTCTCGCTGGTCTCTCAGCACCTTTTCCAATCTGAAGAACTTCAATTTTCCCGGTCCCGTTTATTGTGTCAATCCGAATTACGAGCAGATCCACGCCGAGCCCGCTTACAAACGCTTGAGCGATCTGCCCCAACGAGTCGATATGGCCTATGTCATGGTGCCGACCCGGCAGGTTTATCCGATTGTTGAAGAAGCTGCCGCGCTGGGCATTCGTAATCTCGTGGTTTTGACGGCTGGCTTTAGCGAGACGGGGGAGCAGGGACGGCAGTTGGAGCAGCAAATTCTGCAATTCGCGCAAAAGCACGATATCGTCATCCTGGGGCCTAACGGCAATGGCTTTGTGAATGTTGTCGATCAAACAATGCCGTATGGCTTGCCCCTTACTCCTCCAATGACCAAAGGGCCGGTTGGCATCGTCCTACAAAGTGGTGCGCTCGTCAGCGTCGTGATTGCGCTGGCTCAGGCTCGTCACGTTGGCATGAGTCTGCTGGTCTCGATGGGCAATGAGACGATGATCTCGGCCACGGACATGATTAATTATTTTATCGAAGACGAAGCGACCAGGGTCATCGCCGTTTTTCTGGAATCGATTCGCCAGCCTGAGATTTTCCGCCAGGTTGCACTCAAGGCATTGGAGCACAAAAAGCCTATTGTGGCGCTCAAAGTTGGCAAAAGCGAGGTAGGAGCGCGGGCGGCAATGGCTCACACAGGGGCGCTGGTGGGCAATGACGCGGTCAACGATGCGCTTTTCAAGCAACTTGGGATCATTCGCGTCGATTCGCTAGAGGACTTACTGATTACCTCCGGCGTACTTGGTTATAACACGTCGCTCCCTGGACGCCGCGTCGGCATTGTCACGCCTTCGGGCGGCGCTTGCGATATCCTCTCTGATCGCGCTCATGAGGTGGGGATTGAGCTACCTGAGTTCTCCCCTGAGACGGCCCAGGGCTTGCAACAAATCTTGCCCGATTTCTCCACCGTCCACAATCCGCTTGACGTAACGGGCTATATCGTGATTGATCGCACGCTGCAACAACGAGCGTTAGAGGTTGTGATGAAAGACCCCGGCTTCGACTTCACCATTTTTGTGAGCGAGCCACCGCGCATTGCGCCCGCGCCTCCTCTGCTCGAACCGTTTTTAGAGTACTATGATAGCTTTGGCGAAACCTTGCGCAGCGCACCTCGACCCGTAGTGATGCTGTCAAATACCAGCATCGATCTGACCCCCTTTGCTCAGAGCATTGCCGACCGTCTGGGTATTCACTACGCAGGCGGGATGGAACATGGCATGAAGGCGCTGGGCAAGGGGATATGGTGGCATGAGATCGCAGCCCAGGCAAGCGAGCGTTCGCAACAACAAGAACCAGCTCCCACCATCACGCTCAATGAGGTGCCAGAGGGAAGCTGGCCCGAATATAAAGCGCGTGAGTTTTTGCAGGCGTATGGCGTTCCTGTAGTGCCGGGGAAGCTGGTCACGAATGAAGAGGAGGCGGTGGCGGCGGCGGAAGCGTTCGGCTTCCCGGTGGCGCTGAAAATCCAGTCCAGCGAAATCCTGCACAAAAGCGATATCGGCGGCGTGCTCTTGAATGTCGCATCAGCAGACGAGGTACGGCAGGGTTTCCGCTCCATCATGGACAAGGCCAATGCGCAAACGCTTACGAGGGCGGTTGATGGCATCCTGATAAGCCCGATGCGCCCGGCAGGTATCGAGCTGCTAGTTGGCGTAATCCAAGATCCGTTATGGGGACAGGTGTTGGCCGTGGGTTTAGGCGGCATCCTGGTTGAGGTATTGAAGGATACCAGCATCCGTGTGCTGCCCGTTCAACGGAGCGAGATCAAAAATATGCTGCTTGAGCTTCAGGGAGCGGCGATCTTCCAGGGAGTACGTGGACAAGCTGCGGTGGATATGGATGCGCTGGTGGATAGTATTTTTCGAGTAGCACAAATTTCCCAGGAACTAAAAGATCACCTTGAATCCTTGGAAATTAATCCTTTTTTGCTTTATAATTCTCATTTGGAAGCATTAGATGTACTGATGACGTGGAAGCAGAAATACTAGGGAATTAGGGTGCAATTCCATGCTGCTGATCGCAGAACAGAACTTGCCACGTCTGTAACATTCCTCGGACACACGTACCGGTTGGGTAGCAAGTGAGGCAATACACCAGGATCTGGCCTGGTGTATTATATTGTGCAATAAGGTCAAGACTCGCAAGAGGAGGTTTATTTTGAACCGCACTACCCGTAATTTCGTCAGATTTGGCTTCATGGCAGCCCTACTTCTTATCTCGTTGATTGCTACTGCCGGTTATGTCGCCTCTGCCTCTGCTCATGGTCGTAGTGACGATGAGGCTCACGCAACGCTCAGACATACACCCCACGGTACAGCCTTGCTGTTCTGGAACTCGAACACCCATGCCTTGACGGTTACTATCGCAGTGTCTGGCCTCCAGTCCAATACCACCCACCCCGCCCACATTCACATGGGTGTTTGCGCAACCAACGGACCGATCATCATTCCGCTTTCCGATGTGAAAGCCGATGCTGGCGGTGATGCCATATCAACCACCACGATTCCTAATGTGATGGGCGGCATCCCAGCTACTGGTTGGTTCATCAACGTCCACACCGGCCCAACCCTGGCAGATGGCGGAGCCACCCCCATTACCTGTGGCGATATCATCAACCATAACACATCGACGAACCACTTGCAGTTTGTCATTACCAGACTGGGCGATACCACCGGCCCCAACCAGAATGCTTCCGGCTCTGCCCGCATTACCCTGAATGACGGCACCCTGACAGTTAAAGTTAACGTGACAGGTCTCGTCCCTGGCTCTATGCATGCAGAACACATCCATCTTGGGAGCTGCGAGCGTCAGGTACCCGGAAACGTTATGTTCGCGCTCAATCCGCTGGTAGCCGATGCTAACGGAAACGCCACTGCAACAACGGTTTTCAAAAACGTTAATATGAATTCGATCCCAGATCATGGCTGGTATGTCAACGTTCACTTCAGCACTGATCTGACCACCCAGGTCGGCTTCGATCCCATCACTTGCGGAGACGTGGTTGACTAATCCTGGCTAGTGCCTGGATATGCCACAATAGAAGAAGCCTGGACGTTGGATGATGTCCAGGTTTCTTTTCATTGTAAGGCAATCTGCCAGCCAGATCTCAACCAGACGGGTACGAGATTTCATTTGTTCTGTCTGGAGTTCACACGACCCGCATATCGAACACATCAACGTCCTGACCCATCTGGCGACGGTAGATATGCACATAGGTCACATCGTAGTTGAGAGGCAGCACAAGGTATTCAACCACATCACCTTTATCTTCATAGGGACGCACACTGAGCGAGCCGCGCTTATGAACGTGAAAGGCCAGCAGCTCGTCAACATCAATAATTCCCAGGCGATGGTAGTTGTGATAGATGATCCAGCGCACGCCGGTCATATTCACAACGAGTAGCAGTTCGTCGTCGCTGCCAAGATCGAGGCCGATGCGCGGTTGTGGTCGTGGAGACCAGCCACCTCGCTGTCGCTGTGTCTCCGTCTCAGTCGGTGGAGCATCAAGCGGCAGGACCTGTTCAATTTCTGGAGTACAAATGCTTGCCAATGAATAGCCAGTCCTTTGAATAAGAAGAGAAGAGAAAGACATTCTCCAGAGAAACATTGCTGACGAAGGGATTGTCAAAGAAAAGAAAAAAGAAACAGAACAATTATAACATACATTTCACGATTTTTGTAGCATCCATGACCGGGCGAACCTTCTTCCAAAAATGCTGTCGCTTGCGTGCGCCCTAAAGCTTCCGGCAGCTGCTCTTTGGTGACCACCTGAGGAAGACAGGCCAGTTCTGCAATATCAAAAAAGACTTCCAGCGTCCCGGAGACAACGGTTACTAGATCGATCAGGACAATAGAGAGA